>CAYVFW010000006.1:0-44507 GCA_964450325.1 uncultured Phycisphaeraceae bacterium
CTTTGTCCGCGGTCAGAAGGCAGACATCCGAGCCTACCTGCGCCCTGACGGCGCGGTTAATGCTTCCACAGACATCGCCATCAGCCGCGACAAACAGCAATCGCTCTCCAGGCTCTCAAACGACCGTCCGAAGAATGTCGCTCTTCCCGTGGAAGTTCCGACCACAATCGCGGCGGGTAATTACCGGCTTGTTGTCAAGCTCGATTCCAACAACGAAGTCGCAGAGTCCAACGAACTAAACAACGAGACCTTCGCTCCGGGCAACTTCGTGATCTCGGCTCCCTTTGTTGATCTCGCGATTTCAGGTTCGTTCTCGCAGAGATCCTCGTCGTCGGGGACCACGATCCGCGGCACGTACGCCCTCAACAACTTCGGGAACGTGTCGGCTCGCGGCACCACTTCGGTAGAATTCGTGCTGGTGAACGGTGATGGGGTGCAGACGGTTCTAACGCCGGTGGTCTCTAAGCGGATTTCCATCGCCTCAGGCCGGAGTTCGAGCCAAGTCCGTACCAGTTATGTCGTTCCCTCGGGACTGGCTGCGGGCAGCTACAACCTGTTGGTTCGCCTGACCGGTGTCGAAGGCTTCACGGACACGAGGACGATCAACAACTCAGCAAACATCGGGAACATCACCGTGGCGTGATGATCGGAGTCGCAGAGAATAACTTAATATCTAATAATCGAGGCCGGCCATGATGGCCGGCCTCGATGCGTTTTGATGAGGTTGCTGAGTACGGAAGTGCCTTACCTCACTTAAGTTTTCTGGGTGGAGCCGAGGTCCGTGCCGTCGATGTTGTCGTCAACTCCGATGCGGGGCGGGGCGGGAAAAGGCGATGCGAGGCGAGGCCTCGAAGTCCCAAAGCAGACTTCAATGGCAGGACTATAACAACGAACACTTCGATGGCACCCGCACGGCCAACTTCGGCTGCATCAAAATGTTAGACAGCCGCACACCCCGCGACGTCACCCTGAATTACTTTAGCCCCGAAGGCCCGGAGGGCCGTTGAGTTGGCTGAATACGGTCGACGCAATCTGAGTAGCACCCGTCCCCCGAGGGGGAGTGCACTGAAACGATCCCTCCGAGTTATCTAAGTGGAGCGGACGTGAGTCGAACACGCGACCTCGTCATTGCGAACGACGCGCTCTACCAACTGAGCTACCGCCCCATTCGTTCATATACCCTTTCCAAAAAGGGCGCTGTGTCCTCTGAAACACTCCAATACACTGGCTCAGAGGATCCCCAAACGCAATCGGCCAACCTGGGAGTTGACCGAGATCGTTGGTTGTGCGAAGGGTATGCCGCTTCCGAGTAGATGAAAAGTGGCAAGCTGAAAAGTCGGCGGCCGATGGGCTTGGCACGCTACCCAATCCCGGCGCGGCAAGTGTTGGCTCGGCTTACGCAGCCGGACGCAATACCCAGGGTCCGAGGCAAAGATCGGTTGACAACCGGAAGAAGCAAAGGCCGGTTTCAGAGTGGCCGGTGCGCCGAGCCGCGACAATTTTGCCGCCGAGAGTGCTTGCTAGCCAAGCTCAGATCCAGTTTCACTTGTATGGGACCGGCACCCCGTCGTGAGATGCCCGCTGGCTAAGAACGGGATACCATTTTTTACTCGAACAACGGGCGAGAAGTAAAGTCGGCCCTATTTGATGTATTATATGAACCAGTTTGAGGTGATGGCCGTATCGCATACGATACCAAAGTCATGCTGTCACCAAGCCACATTTCCTTTGAACGTCTTACTCGTCTCCGTGCCGCCTTGGGAATGAGCTATTCTGTGGTGTCTTCTAGGAGCGGCGTCTCGCAGCCGACCGTGAAACGAATTTTTGGCGGTCACATATCGGAGGCATCGTTCGCCAATGTAATGGCAGTTGCCAACGCGCTCGGTGCGTCCTTGGATGTCGCAGAAACGGATCCCGACGAGCTTTGTCGGCGGCAGGCGCGACGCAAAGCGGAGCAAGTTGCTCGACTTGTGCAGGGAACGAGTGCATTGGAAAGCCAAGCCGTCGATGCTAATTCCTACAGCCGACTTGTCGAAAAGTCCTATCACCAGTTACTCGCTGGCTCGAAGCGGAAGCTTTGGGCAGATTAATGCTGCCCGATGCGCCGATTCCCGGACAGACACCTCTTGATGATCTCTCAGGTTTGCGGGATAAGAGGATTCTAACGACCGCGGAACTGAATAGTGCGGAAGCGGAAAACATTCGCAAGGCGACGCTCAAATACTTAGCGTAACGCCCTTCAAGACGTTCTGCGCGGTTCGACCTCGCGTGGCTTTGTAAACTTCACAAGGAGATGTTCGGAGACGTCTGGAGATGGGCGGGTAGTTTCCGAAAGCGGGAGACAAATATCGGTTCTCCGCCGCACGAAATCGAGCTGCGGCTTCACAACCTGCTCGACCACCTTAAGGCATGGCAGGTGTCGGAAATGTCACTCATTGAGCAAGCAGTCGTGCTCCACCACTTGGCCGTCCAGATTCATCCATTCCCCAACGGCAACGGGCGATGGGCTCGGATGGTGGCAAATATTTTGGTTGAAACTCCACGGTGGAGAGGCGACTGAGTGGCCTGAGACAGTCATCGGAACGGCAAGCACTATTCGTGGCTAATACTTGGAAGCGGTGAAGGCCGCCGACCGCGGAGACTACTCGAAGCTTTTGTCTTTGCATGCACGCTACATGTCAACTTCGGATAACAACGACTCAAATCGACGGCCCTGAATACTCCTCCATTACTGGAAATTTAGAGTGACGCGGCACGATGGGCCACGGGTGCTAAGCTGGTGTTCTTGGCAGCCGCGTGCTAGCAATGGAATCTCCACGCCGCGATACGTGGGGGCGCGTGTTCACGTACCCTGCTTTCCGAATGAGGTGACGGAACTGGCACCTGGGTGGCACCATGGCGCACGCGGCGGGTGGTTGATAGCAGAGATAGGAGCTTTGGGAAGTAAGAGGTGGGAAGGACGTGAAGCGGAGGCGAGGGCGAAAAGGGCAGATAAGATTTGAAGCTGGGTTGATGCTTGATGGGTAAGCCGGTAACCTGTGATTCGAAGGAGAGCGGTTTCAATGGATATCTGGAAGAAACTTTCGGGTGAACTGATCGACATCGTCGAGTGGCTGGACGATTCTCGCGACACGTTGGTGTATCGGTTTCAGCGGCACCAGAACGAGTTGAAGCATGGCGCGAAGTTAATCGTTCGTGAGGGGCAGGTGGCGGTATTCATCAATGAAGGTAAGTTGGCGGACGTCTACCAGCCGGGGACGCACACGCTCGATACCCAGAACATGCCTATCTTAGCGACGCTAAAGGGGTGGAAGTACGGGTTTAACTCTCCCTTCAAGGCCGAAGTTTACTTTGTAAACACGCGGCAGTTCACCGATCTTAAGTGGGGCACCATGAACCCCATCATGCTGCGCGATGCGGAGTTTGGGCCGATTCGGCTGCGCGCTTATGGCACATATGCCTTGCGAGTGACGGATGCGGGAGCTTTGGTCAAGGAGATTGCGGGCACCAACGGGCGGCTTACGATCGAAGGACTTACCGATCAGATTCGTAACTTCATCGTAAGTCGTTTCAGCGAGAGCCTTGGCGAATCCAAGATTCCCGCCCTTGACCTTGCCGCGAACTACAGCGAGCTTGGCGGGGCCATCGCCGGGCTTATGAAGCCCGCGGTGGCGCAGTACGGGATTGAGCTCACCGCGCTGCTCATAGAGAATATTTCGTTGCCTCCCGAGGTGGAACAGGCGCTCGATGCTCGCACCAGGATGGGCGTGATCGGCGATCTGAATAGATACACGCAATTCCAAGCAGCAGAAGCGATGCGCGATGCGGCCAAGAATCCGGGTGGTACGGCCGGGGCCGGCATCGGCGCAGGAATGGGCTTTGCCATGGGTCAGCAGATGGCGCAGTCGTTGGGCGCCGGGCAGCCATCGGGCGGCCACGCCGCTCCCCCCCCACTTTCCAGTGCCGCGGCGGTGTACTTTGTAGCGATCAACGGGCAACAAGCGGGCCCTTTTGACGTTGCGTCGCTGGCCGTGAAGGCACGCGAGGGCCAAGTTACCCGCGAAACCCTTGTTTGGAAACAGGGAATGGCTAACTGGAGCCCGGCCCAGAGCGTAAGCGAGTTGAACGGTATGTTCGGGAGTGTTCCCCCACCGCTGCCACCTCGGTAATCTGCGGGTTGGTCGCCGCGTTTTGTCAGTAAACTTATCTTGAAGGCCTCCGCGCTGCTGCGCACTCCTACCTCCCGTAAGTAGAGGTGGGCCGCGGGGCCGGACGGGTTTAGCTAGCCTACTTATCAGTTATGTCCGCGAATAAGTTTCCCTGCAAATCGTGCGGCGCCGAACTGGCTTATGAGCCGGGTACGGTTACGCTTGTGTGCGGGTACTGCAACGCCGTCAATGACATATCGCTGGTCGCCGAGCCGCTGGTAGAGATTGATTATCATTCGACGCTGGCTCAGTTGGAGGAGGGCGGGGAGCACGTCGAGGTTATCGAATCGCGGTGCCAATCGTGCCACGCCGAGGTGCAGCTATACGCGCGCACTTCAAGCCAGAACTGCCCGTTCTGTGGGAGCGGGCTGATCGCGCATAACATAAGTAAAAGATTGATCAAGGTGAAAGGGGTTGCTCCGTTCGCGGTGCCCCAGCGCCGGGCCAGGGAGCAGTTCCGGGTGTGGCTCTCGTCGCGGTGGTTTGCCCCCACAGCGCTTAAGCGGATGGCGAGTGTTGAGAGTGATGCCACTTACAAAAGTGCTTCGGGGATCACTGGGCTGTACTTACCTTTCTGGACCTACGACTGCGCGGCCGCCACCACTTACGTTGGCCAGCGGGGCGATCATTATTATGTTACAGTCCCCAGAACCCAGACGGTGAACGGACGAACACAAACAGTGATGGTGCAGGAGAGGCACACTCGCTGGAGCGGAGCCGCAGGTGGGGTTCATAACGCCTTCGATGATGTATTGGTGCCCGCGTCGAACTCGATTCCCGCCGCGCAACTCAATGCGCTTGGCAGGTGGGAGTTGAAAGCGGTGGCCGCTTACCAGGACGATTTCCTGAGCGGCTTTCGCGCTGAGAGTTACACCGTCGGTCTGCCGGACGGTTTTAACGTAGCACGGACGATGATGGATCCGGTGATTCAGGGGACCATCCGCCAAGATATTGGCGGCGATGAGCAACGAATCACCTCGATGCACCCCACTTACTCGAACATTACATTTAAGCATATACTGCTACCGATCTGGGTGAGTGCCTACCGCTATAACGGAAAAGTGTTCCGATTCCTGGTGAACGGACAGAGCGGAGAGATCTTCGGAGAACGCCCGTACAGCGCGTGGAAGATCGCGGCGGTGGTAACCGCATGTTTGGTGGTAATAACCATTATCGTCGCTGTCTCTTCATCCCGATGAGCTCGCTCCGCCGTGGCTTGGAGCGCTCGGCAATGCGCTGACCTTTCCTGCGTGAGCAACCGACAATTACCCTAAAACAAGTGTATCGACGGGTCGGCAAGCGAAGGGCCCGTCGTGCGGATACGGGCGCGTGCCATCAGCAGGACTCATCGAAAGGTGATCCGCCGAGCGTTTCAGCGAATCCCGCCGCAGATTCGGAAAGATTGTCTCATACAGATTGCTGCATGGCACGATAATCGATGGCGGCTTCCCTAAAGTTACGGAAGGGGCGGTTGCCAGCACGACTTACGATTACCCCGGCCGCGTCCTAAGACGGATAGTCGGCCTGATTTGAAAAGTTTGAGTAGCACGTATGGATGGACTCTTTGCCAGCGAAAACCTTTGGAAGATCGGGGTCTTAGCGATCCTGGGCGTGATAGCGTTCATGGGAATGCTGCGCAATGCCCGAGTGGGATTTATTTTTCTGGGTGCCATGATCTTCCTTTCCGGGTTGGGCCTCACAGAGAACGCGGACAAGATGCAGGAGTACCGCACCTGGCTGTATGTGCTCCAGACCAACCGCCAGCTCGCGTACGCGGGGTGCGCGGGGTTGCTCCTGCTGGGTGTGATGGTGCATGCTGCGAAAGTGAACTCGAGGACGGTGCCTGTACTCGGTCTGATGGTGATGCTGCAAGGCATCTACATGGGCATCATTAACATCTTTCAAGGCGAGGTCTCTGGCGGTTTACAGGCGGTAGTCTTTACGATCTTCTCGATGTCGGCGATATTACTTTCGATTTCATCGCAGTTGAAATCGTGGGATGATATCGTTGACCTGCTTAGGATGTTAATTACGGTTGGAGCGGTATGGACTCTTGCGTGTACAGTGCAGTTTGCGGTTGATCAGTCGGTTCTATTAACGGGTAACGCGCGACGCTTTGTCGGGCTGTCGGGAAATCCACAGCACGCCGCGGGGCTTTCGGCGGTGATGTCAACTATTGCGCTCTGGCTCGTCCTTAACGACGCTAAAAAGTTCTGGAATGTCATCGCGATTTTTACACTTACCACTCACGTGATATTCGTGCTGTGGACAGCCAGCCGGACGGGGCTGGCGCTCACAACGATGGGATTCGCCTCGGTGCTCTACGCGCGACTGGGCCGCGCGGTGTTCTTCGCGCCGGTGCTGGTTGGCGCGGGCTACGGATTGCTTACCTTGGCGCAAAGCATGGGCGTGGAGTTCGGGTTTGAACGGCTTTCAAGCCGCGACGATACGCGGACAGCTCAGTGGGGAATATTGTGGGAGAACGGGCTGAACAATCCGATCATCGGAGTCGGTCTGACCGAAGCAGGTGCCAGCGAGAACGGGTTCTTGTACGGGTTTGCCGCGTTCGGACTCGGCGTACCGGTCATCATGGCCTGCATCATGTTGGTGACCATAGGCATCTGGTTTCGGATGTTACGTTCACGATTTGAGACACCAAACCCCACCGGGAAGCGGGTGGTGGATCTTTGTCTGGGCTTCTTTGTTATGTACTGGGCGGGAAACATGTTCGAGGGTTTCGGCGTTGCTCGAATCTCCCCGCAGCTTAGCTATTTCTTAATATTTGCGTGCATCGCGGCCTGCACAGTTACAGTGGCGAGTGAGGAACGCGCTTTAACAAGGGAGGCGGGACAGGAGGACCTCGAAGCACTCCCCGCACCTGATTATGACGAGCCCTACGGCGATTACAAACCGGCGACCAACGCGAACTGAGGTTCGAGCATAAAAGCGTTATTGGAATGGCGCGCGTGGCTGAGCGGGTTTGCCTCTGTGATCATTTCATCACCTCTCAGTTGCAGGCTAGCGACTAGCTCTCGTCCGTAAAGTTAGCACAATCTTCCCCTCCACGGCTTCGAGCGCGATCAGCTCCACACGGCGTCCATCGTCTAGGTTAAACGAGACCGGCGGGAACGCGATGGGCTCGGCGAGTTGGGCGGCAGGAGCGGACGAGAGACTGTTCGGCTGGCTGGGCGAACTACTTTGGGTCGCGATGGGAGAAATATCAGGCTTGCCCAACGCCGCCTTCTGAAAACTGACGAACAGGTCGCTGAGCGCATTGATCGCCGCCGCGGGTAGCGGGAGGCGGCCAGCACGAACGCCGCCCAGTTGAATCATCAGCTCTCCTGAAGGGGCCACCCAAGTCCGGGCATCGATACTTATGATTGCGATTCCAAGCGGGTACTCTGCCGCTGCGGATACCGTTATATTATTACTTGTGATTGATACCGCCGGGGCGGAGAAGCCCTGCGGCAGTGCGGAGCCGCGAGATGCCAGCCATTCCATGAGCCGCGTGGCGAGCCAGGCATTGGCGTCGGACTGGCTCAACGAGACCGACCACGGCGCGGAGGCGTACCCGTCGGTTGGCGTTGCGGCTTCCGCGGCTGGCCGGACCGCAGAAAGCTGCGAGATCGCGGCATTCTCCAGCGCTTCGCCACGGGCGACGACGGCCGCGTCGGTAGGGTCGGCGGGTCGGTACGTCGCAGGCGTGCTCATCGCCCACGTAACAAGCAAACTCACAGCGAGGACAAACAGTAGAGTCCCTCCGACAATCGCCCATAACAATACGCGGCGTTTAGATCTCTTATGCGGGGTCGTCATCGGTTAAAGTCAACGGCCAGATGTGCGTGATACTGGGCCGCGTTGCCGAGTGAATGATAGTGGGGCAGGGGCTTTAATATACTTCAAGGAAGATGCGCTTGGTGGGCGTGATATGGCGGGGGATCATCGTACGCTCCCATTTGCTTACATCTTCAAACGAGGGACCGTCTCCCACGCATCGGACATACTGCTCGGCCTCCATGCGGGGGAGCAGGGTCGCGATGGTGGTGAGCACGCCGAGCTCCATCCCGGCGATGCCACAGACATAAACGAGAGTTCGCGGCGAGCGCAGCAACGGAATGAACCGATCCGGATGGTGAGCCAGCCGGTGGTGGACGTACATCGGCCTCTCGCCCGATGCCCCGTGCTCTCGGCTGATGGCGGTGAGATAAGTAAATCGCGGGTGCGCTGCGCTCAGCTGGGTCAACTGCCGGTGGTAAAGCAGATCGGAGGTGTACGGAGACCCCATGATAAGCGTAATAGAAGAGGTGGACTGCCGGGCGAGCAGTTCGATGATCATGCCGCGAAACGGGGCGATTCCGGTGCCGGTGGCGATGAAGATATAGTCGTGATCATCGGGCTGGGCTGGGAGTACGAATCGTTTGCCGCTGGGGCCAGTGATCGCGACCTTATCGCCGATTTGTAAGTTACAGAGATAGTTGGAGCAGACGCCCAGGAAGAGCTTATGCGTATTATGATCCTCGTCGATCGTGCGCTTCACGGCGGTTGCCAAAACATTACCTTCCCCGTCCTCGCCGCGTGATGGGGAAGCAATTGAATATAAGCGTAACCGATGAGGCTTTCCCGCCGCTTCGATCCCCGGGGGTAAGACTCCAAAGCTCTGGCCCGCGACGAAGTTGCCCGCGAGCGGCGTGCCAGAGATATCGATGGCGACGTGGCGAACCAGGGCGGCGGACTTACTATTAGTTGTGCAGCGCTCGCTGGAAATCACTGTACCGATCACCGGATGGGAGGGAGTTACCAAGTGCATCTTAACCTCGCGGAGCACAGGGCCGCTGGGGAGCCCGGTAAGCGGGACAGCAAACGGCGCATGCGCGGCGTGCCCGGCCGGGCTTTCTGCGGGGTGGGCCGGAGTTAAGGGCGAGCCGGAATATGCACCGGATAGGTTGCCATTGCCCATGCCATCGCGTGCGCGGGTGTCAGCGCCCGCTACCTTATCTGCCGGCTCAGTCATGCCCAAGCGTAGGTTCGCGGATAGAGAATCGGTCGCAGCATGGCACGTGAGCGAGTCCAGCTTTGATCGACCCTTTGCCGGTGCCTGCCCCTATTACAATCGAGTCAATTCGTAAGTCTTTATAGCCTTTGCGTTGGTCGAATGGGGGAAAAAACCAGCAAAAGGCTGGGTAAACAGGTGGCCATGTCGCAGCGCGTTGCTCAGGCGGCGAAGATGGAGACGCGCGCGGGCCAGCATCGCGCCTTAGTTTGCTGTGCTGGACTAAGTTTTTTCAGCCACAATGATGCTGGTGGCCGCTGCTGTCGGCCATGATCGCCATCGTGCCTAGCATTGCCCGATGGACCACGCGATAAAGAAGGTCTCGATGTCTCTGCCGTCGACGCCACCATCTCCGTCAACATCTGCGCGAGGGTCGCCTAGGTCCCATTCAGTGAAGAACGCTTCGACATCCGGACCATCGACACCGCCATCTTCATTGTAATCGGCAATGCAACGGGGCGGGGTTCCAAGGGGCGTGCGCCACACGCCTCGCCCGTAGGTCCCCACTGTAAGCGTGCGCGTTGCGTCGTGTATCGCCAATGAACTTACATTTACATTCGGAAAGGTTCCGTCGTCTTTCGTCCAGGTAGTTCCTTCGTTGAAGGAGACGTAAATACCCGACCCTGCGCCAACATACATCACCGGGGGAGTGAAGGTGAAATCAACGGCGAGCGACTGGGGGACCACCCCACTGCTCAGCGAGCCCGTCACATCGCGCCAGGCGGTACCGTAGTTATCAGTGCGGAAAAGTCGAGCGCCCGATGAACTGAGGCAGGAAACAAAGGCCCGGCCTGGATTGACCGGAGTGCTAGGATCGATGATAATCGAACTAATGCCCGAGGAACGCAAGCCCGTGGAGCGATTGTTCCATATAGGAGAGGCGGCAGTCGCGTTGGTCGTAACATAAACATCGCCCGAGTCTGAGCCGCTGTAGATCACCGAACTGTTGCCCTTGGCCACAGCGACGATATTGAGTGCGCCCCCGCCAGCGACTACGTTCGTGCTGATCGCCGTCCAAGTGGGCGTGGTCGCGGTCGCGTTTATCGTGCGCCACACGCGGTTGGTCCCAGCGACTAATGTGCCCGAAGCGTTGGGATCGATCACGAATGGGGAGATCCAGTTAGTCGAATCTGAACCCCAAGGTCCGGAAATATCAACACTCTGCGCGTTATTCCAGCGATAAAGGGTGAGGTAAACATAAGTCGTGTATCGGCGGGCGGTATTCTGCGGATCAAACGCCGAGAATCCTCCATCGCCCGCCTGAAGCTGAGGCCAGGTCTGGCTGTCGCCGGTCCGCTCGGGTGTTCCGTTGTCCTGCGTGCCAGCCAGGATGCGGGAGGAGAAAGTGGGGTGAACCGCGACATGGTACATCTGAGTTGCGGCGAGATTACTATTTACATTGGTCCAGGTCGTGCCGTTGGCGCTCCTGTAAATACCGCCGTCGTTGCCTTCCCAAATGATGCCGCCGGGCCCAAAACTCATCGCATGATGGTCCGGGTGCAGGCCGACCCCACCGCCAGAGACTTCGGTCCAGGTCGCGCCCGCATTAATGCTTCGCAGCACACCCGCCTGAGCGTAACGCGGATCGACCCCGCCCAGATACATTTTGTTAGCATCGAGCGGATCAATCGCAACATACGCATCATAACTGCATTGGTTGGCGCAAAAGTTTGGAGCAGAGTTTAATCGCGTCCATGAGGTTCCGCCATCGATGGTGCGGTAGACGCCCAAGGACGTACCGCCATCCAGGAACGCCGCGGAAAGCACGAGCGCGTTATTCTTTCCGATATCCATCACCACGCGCTGAAACGACCCCGCGGCCGGAAGACCCGCGGTGAGAGAGGTAAATGTTCCGCCCCCGTTGACGGACTTTTTAATCCCTTGCCCCTCTTGGGCAACATAAATTATGTTTGGATCACTGGGGTGCATCCGCAGCGCTGAGCAGGTACCCGTGATAACGTTGCTCCAAGTGGTACCCCCGTTGGTAGACCGGACGTAGCCAATACTACCTGTGGCGTGAAGGATCTGGCTGTTAGTAGGATGTACCGCCAGACCACTGAAACGCGAGCCCGCTTGCGCAGAGGTTGCGATCCGCGTCCAAGTGCTACCGCCATCAAGCGACTTAAACATTCCATCACCGTTGGTTCCGGTCTGGTATTCTCCCGTTCCCAAATACACATGCTCGGGATTGGTGGCGTACACCGCGATCGCCCCACCGTTCAGTGTTGAAAGCTCGTCGGTAAGTGGTGTCCAGGAGGCACCCAAGTTGGTAGTTTTCCAAACACCACCCGACGCCGAAGCGATGTAACATATGTTCTGGTTCGTTGGGTGGGGTGCTATTGATACGACGCGACCTCCTGCGTTATTCTCATACGACCAGTACTCGCTTGAGATAGGCCGCGGCCCTAAGAAACTCCATGCAAACGGGCTGGCACGCGGCGAATAGCCGGGCTGAGCATTCCGTGCTATCTGCGCGTCCCAGTCAGGATCGGGGTGGCCAACGATCCGCCAATGGCCGTAAGGCGCGGGGCCCATCTCGAGCTTGCCTTCGCCCTCTCCTTCTTCTTTATCCTTATGGGCTATAAATGCCATATTTGCAGGTTTCACGGGCGGGGGAAAACCACCCCAAGCCTGAAATTGATAGGACTGCTTCGGAGCACAGCCCGCTGCGTTCAGCAACGAACATATTGCAACCGCTACTGCGGACGCACCAGCCGCCCGAAATAACCAGGGCATTGATCGCGTGAACTCTAGCGAACTATTAATTATGTTGTACTCGCTCATTTGCATCCTTTTCTTAGTTTGATAAGGCTGAGCAGTGCCCTGCCGCCTCCCTTGCCTGTTTCTGATTCAGTCGTTAGTGTAGTCGCGTGGGTTACGGTCGGTTTTCCCTTGTAACTCCCAGAAATACGCAAGGTTTGCGCGAACGATGGCTAGACGGTGGAAAACGACCCAGTCCATTGCGTAAGGATCCGAGGGGGGAGGGGGGGCTCGCCGATGTGTGTGATTCAGGAGGGGAGGCGTGCCAGCCGCTTATGTTTCGATCAAGTCCGCCGTTATGGGCCGTCGATACAACGAGGCCTTAGCAACGGCCCGCCGCAGTTGGCCGCATCTCCCGATTGAGGCGCGAGGACAGTTCGATCTTTGGCCATGCGAACTTGAGAAGCTGCTAACGCGGGGGAGTGGCAAAACACAGATCAACTAGCGCAAGAGACTGCCCTCGCCGCGGCGTAGCGGGGTGCCAAACGGGTCGATACGCTGTGGGGACGAATGGTTTCACATTTGCGGACCCGGGTTAGCCCTTCGATATGATCAACCTCTCTTACCAGCTTCTGCGCCTAGCCCGACCCAAACAGTGGGCGAAAAATGTATTTGTTCTACTGGGGCCGCTCTACGCAATGCGCGATCGAACGGGGATGGGGTGGGGATCGGTCCGGACCGCGCTGCTCGCTGCGGTCGCCTTCTCGCTGGCTTCGAGCGCTGTGTATGTGATTAACGACATCCTGGATATCGAGAAAGATCGCAACCACCCCCGAAAATGTAAGCGACCTCTGGCCAGCGGGCAGGTACGCAAGGGCCAAGCCTGGGTGTTCGCGGTTGTCCTCGCGGCGTGCGCCCTCGCAAGCTGTGGGCTTGTGGAGTGGGTGAACGGGGGAGAGGTCTCAGGGGGGCCTCTGCCACTTATGCTGACGGTTGGGCTCTACGTTCTTAACGTCTGCCTCTACTCGGCGGTGCTCAAGCATCTGGTAGTCATGGATGTGCTTAGCCTTTCGCTGGGCTTTGTCCTGCGGGTGCTGGGGGGCTGCGTCGCGCTGGCGGTTTCGCCCAGCACCTGGCTACTGAATGTAACTTTATTTTTAGCGATGTTCCTTGCCTTCGGCAAACGGCTGGGCGAGCGGCGAACGCTGGGTGAGGGCGCGGCGGGTGCCCGGGGCGTACACGTCATCTACACAGACGATATATTACGTATGTTCGTCGTGGTGACGGCGGTGGCGACCCTCATTACTTACGCCTTCTACGTGCAATCCAGGGATCTGTCGTTCAAAGTGGCCTTGCCCGGTTTTCCCGAAGGCGTGAACGTGCTTTGGCTTACGATGCTGCCCGCGGTTTACGCGCTCGCTCGCGCCATCGTGCTCCTCGAACGTGGCGTCTTTGATGACCCAACCGAGTTAGCAAGCAAGGACTGGCCGATGCAGCTTTCCGTACTGGTATTCGTCGCGTTTTCGCTAACCGCGAGCCGCGCTGCGGTTACGCTGCCACACGTTGAAGGCGGTCGTGGCACAAAGCATGAGCAGCCAGCGCCTTCCCTGCCGCGCCCGGACGATACGCAAAGACCCAACCCTCTATCGCAGCCGGCCCCTTAACCGAGGCGAGCTGATTATGATCGTACCATCCGTGTCGGCTAGGTTACCTCTGACAATACGGGCCGAATGCGAAGAGATTATCGAGCAGCGCCTTGGCTGCTCGCCTGCAGTTAATATTTTGTTGCGAGACGCGGGGATTTCTAGTGAAGCGGGAGCGACGGGACCCAGACAGTCGCGCAAAGTACGGCGCGTGCCGAGCTACCCACCATCAGTTTGCACCACCCAAATCGCCCGGTTTGTATGCCTTTTAGCTCTGGTATTTTCGGGAGCGCTGGCAGCATGTGAGCGCACTTCAGAACCAGCGAAGGTGGCCGCGGCCTCGGGGCCCAGCACGCCGCGGGTTCAGCAGACTTTGCGCATCGCCGCGGCGTCTGACCTTTCGCACGTGATGCACGCGCTGGTGACAGGGTTCCTGGAATCGGGGGTCAATAGTTCGCGGGAAAGGGATGCCGGGGTGCCACGTGTAGAGGAATTAGTGCCCGCCGGTGAGGCCACCGATGCAAGCGTTGTTAACATGAGAGATGGAAAAGATGCGGGCTTGGGTCACCCTGATCATATAACAACGAGCAGGGTTGAACCGGTGTTCGGCTCATCGGGAAGCCTGCTCGCCCAGATTATGCAGGGCGCGCCGTTTGATGTATACATGTCGGCGGATGAAGAGTACACGAAGACCCTGATCCGCGAGGGTTATGGGGACGAAGATAGTTATGTTATTTACGCACATGGGTCGCTGGCGCTGTGGGCGAGGGATGGAGCGTTACTCGATATTGCGGGTCGGGGAGCGGCGGCCCTCGAGGATAGCAGTGTTGTTAAGATCGCCTTGGCGAACCCGGTACACGCGCCATATGGTCGCGCGGCCGTGGCGGTTCTTGAGAACCTGGGGCTGCTCGAAAAGTTACGACCTAAGCTGGTGTTCGGAGAGAATGCGGCGCAAGCGATGCAGTTTGTCGATTCGGGAGGAGCCCAGGTCGGAGTGGTCGGAAGAGCACTCGCGCTGTCGCGGGTGAGAACTGGCCGAGGATCCATGTGGCCTATTCCCGAATCACTCCACCCGCCGATGGCGCAGGCTGCGGTAGCATTGGTCGCTAAAAAAGTGAGGAGCGGCGACGACCGCGCTGCCTTATCCGGCAGAGTGGAACCCGAACGAGGCGCTGCGAAAGAAAACACGGCGGCGCATGCATGGTGCTTATGGTTACGTTCGGAAGAAGCGCAACGAATCCTGGCCGAGGCGGGCTATGGCGCGAGTCAAAGGTGACTTCCTCGTTTTATTGCATAACCATCGCGATCCATCGGCTAAGAGCTACAGAACGCTCTTATGGGTCGACTACGAAAGTTTTTCCGGGCTCGGACGCGGATTGGAGCATGAAAAGAAGCCGCGTATCCTTTAAGCTCGTGCTGGGCAGGGAATACGGTCCATCCCACGGGCGCGTCGCACCGGGCGTGTATACAGCGTACTGGCCCGAACCGAGTTGAACCGTGCTGCTCGAGGAATCATCCGCTGTGTACTCAAGGGGCTGACTCTCCTTCGCGTTAAAAATATAATGTTTGCTATCATGGAGCACTGCGAGCACAATGTATGGTTTCTCGAAACGTCGAGACTTGTCGGTCTGATGCACTCGGCTTTCGGAGCTGAGAGCAACATTCACCTCGTCTTCGTCACCCACCGACGCGATTGCAGGGCGAACGCGAGTTGTCCGAATCGGCGCAAAACCGTAGCGGCGGTCGGTGGTCGCCCACCCTGCTCTCAGCTCCAATCCCGCAGTGCCCAGACTTGCTTCGGTTTTGTCGATCATAACCTTACTATTACGCCCTGTAACATCAGAATAAGTCCGCCCAAACTTCAGGACATAGCTGTGGTCGTACGATCCAGAGGGGTGAGTTGAAACGTAGGCGATTTTGAGCAAACTTAACTCTTTCGCTTCGTAGATAACCTCGCCGTTGTCGCCGCCTTGATCCTTCACCTCGGCGGCCTGCCAAGAGGTTAACTTCTCTTGCGGCGAGCCCGCAACGCTCAACTCGGTGGTGGAAGTGAGAAACCGACGCTCGGCGCAGCCCGTAGCCGCCAAGGCGATACTCATCGAGACAAACATTCGCTGTAGTGATAAGGTGCGGCAAGCCGAAGGTTCAAGCGAAGCAATAGACATAAGTATTTCTGTAAAAGTGGACGGTGGAGGGTTAGCCACGACATGCCGCTGTGCGGCAGTCAGTTATAAACTGTGCTGAGAAAGCGATAGCGTTTTCACCACCTACTCAGTTGCAAGGAGCGTCGCTAAAAAACGATACACCAGTCTTAGTTTTTACGTGCCGGAGTAGATCATTGACTGTTTTCTGGGCAGTGTCCGCTGAACTGGGAATTTTGAGCTGGGGAGACCACTCCCACTTACCTCCCAAATCACGCTTATATACGCGATAAAATCCTTTCGCGATCACGACTTTCGAATCGCCTTCGTTGTATTCAATCACAACCTCTTTGCCTGGCGACTTTATGCATGTGGCGAAAACATAATCGGCGTCTGCGGTGCTGTACGTAAGTACCTTTGAAGGGTAGATCGCTTTAAGACTGCCATCTTCAGCTTGGACGCTTTCCGCGGGTATCGGGATGCCCGAGGGTTTGATTCCGGTGACCCGGGTGGTGCCAACTGGGGCGCGGCTGGCGAAGTTAGTTCCGATCGCAGGCGTTGCAAACGCATAGCCGGACTCAATCGCGGCGGCGTCCTTCACACTAGGCGGGCTCGACAGATACATTAGGAGCTGCGCCTGCATCTGGGCTTGGCCCGCAGGGCTCCCGTTGGGCGGAAAGACACCGAGGTGCCAGACCGCTGGTTGCCCCGTAGGTCGCTCATTACCGCTCTTGTCAACCCAAGTGTCGTTGGGCGTTCGCCGCGAAATTAGGTATGCAGTGGTCGCAGGCTGTACCCCGTCTTGGTTCACGCGAGCGTCGGCGGTTACCTGCCGCGATTCAATCGAGGCACGCTCAGACTCACCCGGACGCGAAGCACGGTCCCTGCTCGCAGCGCACCCGCCTGCTACCAGCAGGCCAGCCGCACTTATCAAGGCCGCGAGAAATATAACGTTATGACTCAAGCTTTTCATAGGTTGACATACCCACCAAACTTCACAGTACACACACCGCGATCCGCACATTTCCTAGAGACGTGCGCTGAACACAATAAGAGAGATTCCACCCGAGCATCAGCGACACGTAATCAGAGAATATTCTGTAATCCTCGTATTAACCTCGTCCGAGCGTAGCAGCTGGGAATTACTAACGACGCCACCATGGGAGATAAGCTGTAAGCACAATGGCAAACGCCGCGATGCACAGCATGGGCAGAGGGTTCCAGTAGGTGTACCAGTTATGGTAGAACAATGCGGATAAACAAACAAACACGAGTACTAGCAAAGGAATGACCGTGATGAATACCGGCCACCACGCACCCGGCACCTTTCCGCGCCGGTTACGCCGCCGCGTTGCGGAGACGGCGATGATCGCGGCGGCGGCATTTGCGGTCGCTTCGTAGGACTCGGGCACAAGCGTAAGTATCGGCGGCGGCCCGATCCCAAAGAGTGGGCGGAAATGGTGAAGCAGGTAGTGGGTGGCGGTTTGCAGCACTTGGCTTGTAGTTTTAGAACCATCGCCCGTCGTGAGCGGAGGATCTGTATCCTCACCCTCGATGGCGATGAGGATCGGGCGACCGTTGCACCACGCGGCGACTTGTGACGGCGTCATCGCCATCAGTTCCTCCGCTTTTTTTGTGCTCCGGCTTAACGCTCCCGCCGACGGCCACGCCACAAGATGCAGCATCGCCACATTTCGGTTGGCCTCATCCGAACAGTATTCATCACGGTCAAGTTCCTTATCCGCCGAATGGACCAGGAGTTCACCAAACGTAGTCCAGGGAAGTTCATTAATTTTGACCGTTATTGGGGGCACAGCCGCATCGCCCTCATTTGTAACTACGAGCGGCCCTTGCGACGACGGTGCCGAGAAGGTGGGTGAATCGCCCGCAAACGCGGTGTGCGCTGCCAGTAACAGCGGGAGACTTGGTACCACCTTGCCGCTGGCGTCTAAAGCGGCGGGAATAAAGACGGGCATTAGCCCGAAGTTGTGACATCCATAAGTTCCCACCAGCGTTTGCGGTCCAACTACGCGCTGGTCGGGTGGCCAGGTTTTTCCGCTCAATTCGTCGGGGGGGCACAATGGATTGTTTTGAGCGAGGATTATAAGCGAACTGGACTTGCCGCTTCCCCTCAGGCTAGCGTTGACAGCTCGCAGTGGAACAGCGTCCTCCTCCGAGAGTAACTCCTCGCCAAAAATGGAATCGGACGGGTCAGCTCGAAGGGGGAAAGCCGCGAGCGGGACTCCAACGGCAATACACTTAACATTCGCCGCCCTTAGCATCTCCACTACCGCCGCGATGGCGGCGCGGCGTTCATAATTATTCTCGCCTATGCTGGGGTGCGACGCGGCTTTGATCTGCTCGACCTGCTGCTGAGTTACGATTACCCTGGCGCAATCGAGTTGGTCCACACCCAAAGCGGGCGGAGGTAGGGCACTCATGTAATAGCTATTGAGCCCACTTTCGTAAATTGCAGGAGTAAAGCCGAACCAACCTAGAACCAGCGTCAAGGCCACCGCCGCCGCGTAGGTAGCGTACTCGCGGATTGGTGAAGTTACGATGAGCGGCCGGAGCATCCGACCGAACGCCGCGGCGTCTTTGGGCCGCTCCCGCTGGTCGGGATTGGCGGCGGTCCGGAGCGCCGTAGTAAGCGAAGGCGGTAGGGTGCGGCCAGCGCGACGGCGGCGAATCTTTGCGCCCGCGGCGATGGCATTCTTGCACGCCTGCGACCCGTCCATCGCGGTTGCGCCAAGCTTATACGGCAGTTGCCCGGTCAGGCACTCATAGAAGGTAACCGAGAGCGCGTAAACATCGAGCGCAGGCGTGAAATGGTGAGGGTCACAACCGGGCTTACATTGCTCGGGAGTCATGTAAGCCCAGGTGCCGCGGATCGCGTTGATCTCGCGGCCATAACTTTCCGAGCCCGGGCCTGCCTGGGCAATCGCTAGGCCAAAGTCGGTGAGAAAGACCTCGCCGCTAAGGTTGGCGAGAATGTTATGTGGCTTAATATCGCAGTGAACGATGCCGCGTTCGTGAACCAGCGCCAAGATCTCGCAGACACGAGCGAAGATCGCGACCCGCTCCGCCCAGGTTTTTCCCGCGCACGCCAACGTAAGTGGAGCAGCTTCCTTGATCCACTCCAACACGATATACTGCACTGGTTCGTCGCTACTCTGATGGATAAAGCACCCGTGGTCGAGCAGCCGCACCACGCCGGGAATATCCGCAACGCGCGCATGCATCCTAATTTCTCGTGCAAACAGCTGCGTCGAAAACTCAGATTTACGGTCGGGCCGAATTATTTTTACCGCGACCCGCTGCTTACCATCGGGATGTCGGTGTGCCGCGGCCCAGATCTGGCCCATCCCGCCTTCGAGTATGTATTTTTCAAACTCGTAGCAGTTATCGGGGCCGAATCGAAACCCCGTGAAATCTACAAAGTGGCGACGCTCGGCATCGACAGGATCGCCCTCGTGAGGGCGTGGACCTAACACAGTGGAACCCGCAAAGTTATCGAAAGAAGGTTCCAAGGTGCGAGGTAGGGCCGGGCAACGAAGAGGTTATTGGCCGCAAACGGTAGCCGAGCATTGAGGCGGCGATTGAGGCCGATAAAGATTTTTTACGGTTACCAGGGCGTTATGCGGCTTACCAACCAGCTGTTAGCTTCTGTTAGGCTGTGGTAAGAGGTTTAGGCGAAATCAATTGTCTGCTTACGCTACAATTCGCTTGAATCGAGACCTCATCGCGGATATGTTAAGAACGTGTAAAGAACTGTCCTCGCTGGCGGATCTGTCCGGTTGTTACCGGAGAGGCCCGGCAACACGCTATGGCCTCTAACGGAGTTGAAGCGTAAACGCTTTGGATTATTGTGAGCTGGGAATGTTCGTCAGAGGTGGCGCCGCTTAGCGCACCGTGGACGAGTGAAGCGCGGAATGAGGAACAATGACCATGAAAGCTAATGACTTGTGTAGGTCCGCCAGCGGCTCGCTTTACGTTTCGGTGGCCGCCGGTTTGATCATCGGCGTGACCGTTCAGGTTGGGGGGGCGGGTACGGCGTTTGCGCAGCCGGTAGTTAATAATGAGATCGAACCCAATGATAATAAGTTGACTGCAACTCCCGCCGACAGCGGCGGCACTGGGCTTCGCGCAACTCCCTTTCCCGCAGCGACCGATCGGATCGCGGGCTTCTCTAATGGAGGAGCTGGCGAGGCGGGTTCGGCGGATTACTTCGAGTGCCGATCGGGGCCGGAGAATGCTGGCCTTTATTGTTACTATCTCGAGAGCACATCTGCGACGGACCATGATTTTTCGATGCGCGGACTGGTTCAGTCCTTTGGAACCATACTTCCATTCACCGACGTTCTCGTGCAACAGGCGACGAGCGCTTCACAGAAAGGACTCTGGTACGGGTTTGGCGGGGAGGAGAAGGTGTTCATCCGGGTACGTGGTAGCGGCTCGGCCTTGAGCAGTTATGTCTACGAATACCGGTGCGAGCCATATCGTCCGGTTCCTCCTGACCCCGACGGCGGCGGGGAGCCGTGGCAAAGAGGTGTCGTCCGTCTTACCGCGAGTTCTCCTTCGCCTTTGGACCTAGACCTGTGGGTGTACGATCATAACTTCAATCCGATCCCCGGTTACGGGCACGACAACCCGGATGCAAGCGGCCTGGAACGAATGTTCAATGCCGGAAAGTATTATGTTGCCGTGACCGACGGCAACCTGCTTAATAATCTGCCAAGCCCCCCCGATGACGAAGAACGGAATAAGCCCGTGCTCGATTATCCCAATATCGTCGCTTCGAGCAGCCCCGTCTTCCCCATCCCGATGATTATGTTAACTATCAGTCAGAATGGGTTGACCCGCACCGTGGGCGGACCAAAGGTCTACCCCTACCAAGTCTTGTTTTTTGAGTTTAACGTCTCCGATCCACAGGCCTGCCCCGTTTGCATCGCTGACTTTAACAGAGATGGCGGCGTAGACGGAACCGATGTCGAGGTCTTTTTTCAACGCTGGGAGATCTCGGACCCCTGCGCGGACATCGATGGGAGTGGCGCCGTCGATGGATCCGATGTGCAGCCCTTCTTTGACGTTTGGCAGACCGGCGGCTGTTGATGCCGCTGCCACAACATAACTCCACGGGTCCTCGACACCGTTCACTTACTATTTAGCTCGATCGGTCATCCGGCAGAGCTTGGCCCAAATCCCGGGTAACGCGACTGTTTTCACCTGCGCGGCAATCGCGATAGTCGCGCGCGAGGGCGCCGCCTCATCCGCGCTGGCCACCAACTCTGCGGGTGTTTGCGCACCCGGACCAACGCGCCCGGCTGACCGAACGTCCATTTCAACTGTAAGCTCACAGGTGTGCTCGGTGGCACGCCTGATTCGGTTGAGCAGCCCCTTCGGCTCTTTGAGCTGAAGGCTTACGACCTCGCTCCCGCCAACCGGAATCGGAGATTGTTTGCTCCGCAGCTTGATCGAAACGGCAGCCAGCTCCCGCCGCGAGCCGCGGGCCCCCCGGATTGTCGCACGGACCCGCACCCGCTCCACGATCATCGACGCGGCGGGCAGTGGGTTCTTGATCGTAATTTCTAGCGGCCTGCACTCGCTCGCGTCCGCTCCGCCGGGGATACCGCAAACGAGCCCTGGCTGGTTAGGCCGGGTGTTTAGCTTAAGTTCAATGGAATCGTACACCCGGCTTTGCGGCCCCTGCCCCTCGGCGTGGCTAGGAGGATTCGACTCTCGCACAAGCTCAAGCACCCCCCGCTGCTCTCCGGCCTCGAATCCCTCCATGTCCCGGGCTACGAACGCTAGCCACCCGGTGCATGCCCCCGACGGATTGGCAAGTTGTAACTGCTCTGCGACGGGCGAAGACGCACGCCCAACATAATACCCTTCGGGAGGCTCCGCGGTTGAGGATGTTATATCCCACACGCCTCCCACCGATCCGGAGGGTCGCCACCGAACTCGCAGTTGCGCCGGATCAATCGGCGGCTGCCCGCGTGCCGAGGGCGCCACAATAAACCGAAACTTAGCCTTATTCGTATACGCCGCCCTCAGCGGGAACACTAACGTTTCATCGCAGAAGATGGCGCCCTGAAAGCAGGCGGAGATATCAAACTTAACATCCGGTACGCGCGGACCGCGGACATAGAGCGAGCCGTCACACTTCGCCAGATTCTGCCCCAGCGCCCGCGCCAAAGCACCGGGGCTCGCATAAATCCGCAGGCGACCGCGCGAGCCCTCCACCGCCGCGAGGTCGCCCTTAAACTCGGCCGCCCCGGCGCTGCTCTGCTTAACACTCACCTGCACATCGGCCGGGCCTGCGCCGGTGACGGTGGTGGGTAGGTCAAAGTAACCAAGCGAGTTAAGCGAACTGATTGTCACCACCTCGCCCGAAGAGGGCGGCAGACAACAGACAAGACCGGCGCTAGGATCGGGAACTCCGCCCAGCCCCACCTCAAATCTCCACGCGACCGCCGCGACAAGCTTGCCCTCTTTGCTACGCCACGCCGCGGCGGCGGGGGTTCGGAAGGCCGCGAGCTGCCGGGATATTCCCGCTGGGAGCACCTCGCACCAGACTCTGGGCACACTGCGCGTTTGCAATGTGACCGCGTCACGGGCGAAGCGCCGCTCAACCTGGAAGCTGCGGTTACCGCCCGCGGCGAGCTTAAACGGGTCCGCGTAGGGCGCACGCAGACCATCTCCGAAAGTAATCTTAACTGTAACTTCCTGTCCCGTCAGCGTGCTTACGAGATTGACGCTGCCCTTGGGCGATGTAAGCACCACCGCGGCCCCGCTGGAGTCTCGCTCGACACCCACCGCGCAGAGGCGGGCACGGTCGGCGTGTCCATCCCCCGGCGCGGTCCAGTACCCGCCCACGGGCGCCAGCGCGGTATCTTGTGAACCGTCCCACTTAAGATCGGCCCGTAAGCCGAATGATCTCTCGCTGAACAGCACCTCGCCTAGCACGGCCCGTTCACCGGCCCGCAAAGTCCACTGCGCGTGGCTGTCGTTAACGAGCACGTTCACCGCTCTACCCGCGGGATAGTAAACGCTAGGCCGCTGTATCTTAAACGAATACACCCGCCACTTCGCATGGCCAAACTGCTGAAAAGCTTTGGAAATAATTAAACCAGTCTGGGCGGTGACGTCGATCGGACCGACGAGGTCCGGCGGCGCGAGTACCGCGACGCTGACGCTCGCCGCGGCAACTTCTCCCGGCACGCATACCACCGCAGCGCGCGTCAGTGCGACCAGCACAACCCTGCTTGTCGTGGCTACCCAATCAGTTATACTCTGAACTGGAATAGGGAGAGCGAGAAGGAACTGGAATTGCTTTGTGAGCAACACTCCTTGGAGCGCCTCCGGCAAAGGGGGTGCGCTCGCGTGCTGCTCGCATTCGGGTACCCAAGCGCGGGTTGTAAGCAAGAACTCGCTTGCTTTAAGAAGCTCACCCGACACAGAGTTAAGCCGCACCAATCCCGGCAGCGTGCTATCGCCGCGATACACCGAAACGGCCACCGCCCGGTCAAGCTCCGCGAGTCTGTCAGCGGTCAGCATCGTTCGAGAGAGCGTCGCGCCCGGCCGTGGCCCCGGCAGCATCGCCTCAATCCTCAGTTCTCTTGTTACCTTTTGATTGGCGTCGGTACTGGGTTCCACGACCGCCACAAACCAATCACCCGGTCCCGCCGTTTGCGCTTGGTCGGGGTCGATCATAACAGCTGTGCTTATCGCATCGATAGAAATATAGCTTAACTTGCCGGCTAATCCGTGTGCGGGTGCGCTACTCAATACTCGTCTGGAGCCAACGGCTCCGATGACGGGCCTCCACGCGGTAACATCCTCGATCTGGAGGCCGCTCGCCGCGGCTGTGGCTCCCCACAGCGCCGCACCCACCGCGTAATGATCGCTAGAAAATCGCGGAGCCGCCGCCACCGAATAGACACTTCCACCGCCGCCATCGGCCAGCCGAAGCCGCAGCGCCTGCTCATCGTAATGTAATGTTGCCTCGCATGAGCAGCGCGTGTGCCTCTCCTCTACCGCGCCCTCCCAACGCTGCCGCGCAGCGAGCGCCCGCTCGCCATTACCATCCGCAATGAAGGCAAAAGCGCCCGCGGCTGAGAACTCCCAAATTCGTGTTGTAAGTGTTGGCACCCCGCAAACAGCTCTAACCGCCTGAGCGACGATATCGCTCGTATCCGGAGGAAGGTCCGGCGAGAGCACCAAAGTCGCCGATGCAATATCTTCAATCCGCAGTGACGACCGCTCTTCAAGCCTCGCCATTAAGGTTCGAAGAACCCCCGCGACGATCCGGAAGGTGCAATCGGCATCAGTTACTTCGTCGATGATGGTGCGCCACGAGAACCGACCCAGGACACCCCGCGTTGAAAGAATGCGCTCATCGGTGGCCGCCGCTGCGGAGTCAACGCGGTTTGAGCCGCCGCCGACAACCTCGATGCCCGCTGCATGTTCCAGACACCACAGGTCCGGACCAACGCAAGCCGACGCGGCGGAGAATCCGGACGAACGTAATAGCTCGGTAATCGACGGTGCGGCGCCGGACGGCGTGCTCACGGCGATGTCCGCCGCGTCAACAGCCCCGACGATTCCGACGGCGGTGCGGCGCACAGCGCACAACGCCCAGCCGCGGCGGTCGGTATGGATCCCGAGGTGGATAGACATGAGCGGTGCGAGAGGGAGCGGTGAGCCACGGAACAACCATCACACTTACGATCGCGTGGGGTGCCAGCCTTTGACCAGCGCAGAGTTTAGATTATCGGCATCGCAGAGCGCGGGCATGACCGAATCGCTGGCTGGCGGAGCCTCGTATAACTTATAATTATGTCCCTCGTTGAGGTCAAGCTTCATCACCAGCTTATATTCCTCGAACGCCCCATTTAACCGTGCGAGCCACGCTCCGCCCTTGGAGTGAGGCGGGAAGAACTCGCCACGAAAGTGCTTACTAGCCTCACGCATGATGTCACGATAAGGGACCGCCAGCGGATTGACTTCGCCGATCTTGCCTCCCAACCGATATCTCTTGAACGCCTCGGTCCATCGTTGAATAACATCCGCGATCTGCTCCACTGGAATTACATCACGAAGCACCGCTTCTAGTTTCGCGACCTGACCCGTCGAGGCGGGCGGCGCGGTTAAAGTGCCAACGGCGTCCTGCAGAGCAGGGCTTGGCGCACTTGCAACGAAAGTCGAAGGATTCGCGGGCGACGTACTGAAGCTGTTTTCGGGTTTAGTTGTGTTGGACGCAAGCTCTGCTCCTGAGCCGGGCCGAACGCCTTTTGCGATGCACTCTCCGTTAGCGCGAATCAAGGCGGGGCGAAGTAGCCCCGTGTCGTCGGATGGGGCAGCGCTAAAGTGCTGATCGAACATTGGGCCGGGTCCGACCGCCCTGACAGCCAGCAGCGAAGAAACCCCTTCAACGAGTAGTTCTCTTACAGCATCGACATTCTGACCATTTAACTCATCGCGGCGAGTCAACGCCCACAGCTCCATCCAAAATCGATCGCGGACTTCGTTGGCGTGCTCTGGCGCGGACTGACTTCCGCCGCTCGCGACTGTCGAAGCTGCGTTCCACGCTCGCCGCAGTTGTGTTGTAACGGCATCGGAGAGTTGACCCTGGGCGAGCATTACAATAGCCTTGATCCAAGCCTGCCTCGCGACTCTGGGTACGAGCACGACTCCCACAGAGCCGGGGCCGGACGTTGAGACTCCACCGAGTTGGGCATGGCTCGAATCCATGTTATCATCGCGCAGCGACGGTTGAAGCCAGATGGCCGCGGGGAGACCATCGGGGGAGATCGTCGGCCAGTCAACCCCGACCGCGTCGCCCCTGTACCAAGCGGAGAGCGCGCTTTCTGCACTTACGTCAAGCACCAACCCGACTTGTTCTGCCGCTTGGCCTGAATGAAGCAGGACGCTATCCCAAGCGTTCACCCGTTCCTTGCTCATAGCGCCAAACACCGCGAGAGACTGTAAGTCATCGCGACGGATTGAAAGAAGCACCTCGATCCACCGGCGGACAGCGGTGCGCTGGGCAGCTTGCTGGGTCTGCGGATTTCGCGCGGCCCCGTACCACTCCGAAAGAAGTTTCTTATGCCCCGCTTCGATCAACGGAACATAAGCAGTAAGCAGACTAGACTCTTCACGGGCGGAGGCCCACCATTTCTCGGAACGCAACGTCTGCGTCGAGATAATCTGAAGTCTCGGCAGCGAGGGATACCCGTCTGCAAGCCGAATTGCGTCAAACTGCACCGTCGGCATCGGCTGCCCCTGACCCTGCGCAATGACATAAGTTACCTCACGACTCCGTGCGGGAGGTTCGCTCCGCGAAGGAATCGGAATAACCGCATCAATTGCTTCGCGTATTGCTCGGTAACCGCGCACGGCCTCATCTAGGTCTACTGATTGCGGTCCTCGATCCGCCAACGCATCGGTTACGGACTGGGCCGCAGCGTCGAACGAGTGCGCGAGCCGCGCAAAGGTGGCCGCGTCTGCGGTTGCAATATCTATGTTGTTAAGAAGCGCAGCGAGAGCAGGATCTTGCGCCGTTAGCCGCTCTGTGAGCTCGATCTTGCGGAGCTCTTCAATAAACAGCGAGGTAGCTTCAGCCCATTGCTGTCGCTGCGTTTCCAAATCAGCATTGGGCGGTGGAAACGCAGACTGGGCAGCGTCCGCGACAAGGGAACCGATGCGGGGACCAAGGCCCAATCGGGCCGCCCTATCTACGGAGGTGGTCGCTGCTAGTGCGGAACCGAGCGAAGCCGAAGAGTTTTGTTTCTTCATCGCAGCCTCGAGCGCCAACGTCGTTGCCCGGACCGTTTTTATTACGTCATGATTACTCGTGACGAGCGACTCAAAGAGAATGAGAAACGCTACACCCTCGGCCATCACGGTATTAACATCGACAGCCGGTGAGATGGGCTGTAAGCTACTGCTGTTCGTTACAAGTGTACGTACCTTCTCTTTAATGCTCGTAAGTGACTTAAGCACTTCGGCCATCGTGGCGTTCAACGGATCATTCTTCTTTGTGGCTTCGGCCTGCATAACCGATTCGAAATCCTTTCGTGCGGCGACCGCTACCTGCTCTGCGAGTCTTTCAGAACTCGATAGCAGCTTTTCGGCAATTTGATGAATTTTTCGCCAGAGCACGATGCAAGTAACCGCAGCGCCGAGCAAGCCAGACAAAACTCCCACGAGTAGCACGAGCAGGGGTGACACCGCCTGCACTGCAACATCGCCCTGTCTCGCCGCGCCTCGATCGCTAGCGAGAACGGTTTCGGGGTTCTTGACCTCGTTCACGTTTGCCGCGGATTCTTCGGCGGGTTTGGCGGAAGCTGGTGCTACCGGCGGCGGCTGAACTTTCACTGGCGATGATTGATCCGGGTCGCTGCCCAGCAATGTTGCTGGCGGCGTAGCCGACCCCTCCTCGGTTGACGAACTGCCATCGGGGGGATTTTTGGGCGGGTCACCGGGCTGAGAATTTGAGGTCGGCTGCTCATCAACCCGAACCTCGTCCCAATTGAACGGACCCGTGGAGCAGTTTAACTCATTCGAGCCCCCCAGCGGAGCTGACCACCCAGCTAAGGGTGTCGCCAGCGCGCTGTGGGCCAAGAATGAAATGCATGACGCGGCAACGGCGACTCGTGCCGCAACCGTAAGTTGTATTGCATGATCGTACAATCTTTGGGGGTGCATGAACGGTTCCTGTAGGCAAGACAGCAGTGTTAATTTGATCGTTTCGTGGGGCGCAGTTCTCTGATTTGCTCAGGAGGGCTAGTTGCTCAGCCGGACGGTAGAAAGAGACTTGATACTTGTGTTGGCAATCACGGTAGTGAGCTTAAGCTCGCGGCCTGTAGCACATTGAACGAGGTCGGCGGTGAGATTGATCTCAACATACTCATCTTCGCTGTTGATGTGCCTGCGTAGTTGTTCGGGGTCCAATCCCAGCCGCGTTTCGCCCACGAGCTGCTTACCTTTCTCAGTGATCCCCATCTCCAGCAGTGTGCTGGAGGGCTCCCAAGCCGTGGGCCGCAGGTCCATGTCCTCAAACACCGTAACATAATATTCATGCGGATTAACATTCACTCTGGTTTCCCACCGGTTGTTCTGGGCGGTCACATCGTGGCCGAGATCGAACATGCGGGTGAAGTTCCCGGGTCCCGCAAGGTACGATATCGGGAGTAGCACCGTATCTGCACAATCATTTACAACGTAAGGCAAGGCTCCCGTGGCCGTGTCCATGCCCGTCGCTCGCAGCTGCGCATAGAGAGATGCGCCCTTTGCGACGATCGTCTTGGCGTCTTTGGGCGTAAAGATATACTCATGATTGGGGATGCCCATGATAGTTTCGATGCGTTTCCAGAGCAGCGGAAGACGGCTGGAAGAGCCGGAAAGAACTATTTTGTCCGGCCTTACAACATTATATTTCTTTGAGACAGACTCCCAGAGCCGCCGCCCCCGCGCAATTGCTTCGTCGATCGCCTCTATGATTGCCGCATCGACCTCGGAGCGCGTCAATGAAACTCCATCGGGGCCCGGCTTATTGAGCCATGCCGCGAACGCCGGTCCGATTGTGGGTGGGCGCCGAACCACTTCCTCCGTTGACTCCCCTTTGAGATCGGTGTAATGAAGCTGCTCTCCGGCAATCAACTCTCGCTTGAGCTCACCGCTCTCCAGAAGATTCTCAGGGAGCGACTGATACCAGTTCGCGCTCGACCGGTCGAGACCGCCGTAGCGGGCGTCGTCAATTCCGTAGGCGCGCCGCTTAATGAGCTCTGCCATTCGCCGAACTTGGAAGATGTTATTTGAAACCGCGTCGAGCAGCGCCTTGGGTGACGGCTCCACTGCGACGAACGGCAGGAAGGGGATGGCGTGATTCTGAGGATGACGGATGTTGTCCAACGTGCGGTCGGCATAGACGGCTCTCACCAATCGCGCGGTCAACAACTTTGCAATTACTTGCGTTATTGTCTTTCCGCCGAGTTGACTCACGCCTGTCATACCCAGCGGGCGAATGCGTACTTTTTTATTCACTTCACTCGCGGCGATCGCCGCCACGTCCAGCGTGCCACCACCGAAATCAAAGACCATGAAGAAGTGATCGGGCTTTGTTTTGATCTTTTCAACTCCGAGTAATCTCACCTCGGCGAGTGCTCCTGCGTTCGCCTCATCAATGCGCAGCGGCGGGACATAACGAACGCAACAGACGGCCGCGACATCCCTCAACACCTGCATGAACTGGTCGCGTTGGCGGAGATTAAAGACGGAAGGAAACGTCGCATCAAGCCGCTCGATCGGTGCATTATGATTAGCGAAACGAATCGAAAGCAGTAGCTCACGAATAAATATGAAGGCAAGATCGCGAGCACGGAATTCAGGCATCTGATCGGATGCGAACACTCCCGAGGCCGGCTTAGCGGATCTTAAAGGCGGTATCACACTCTCGCTGCCAAGTAGTGTCTTAAACTCTGCAAACGTTGTATACTCCGAGTTATCACGATTCAACTGATGCTCGGCGTCGTGTCCGACCAATATCTCATACGGTGTCTGGGAAGACCCACGGTCGAGATCAAGGCGACCGGCGGACGAACTGGGCACGCTCAGACGAATCGAAACCTTAGTGGGAATCTCGTCGGTGCGCGCCGAACCCGACGCAATGATTCCGGGCGACAAAAGAGCCTCGGGAACCCTTACGCAAGTCGCCACGCCGCCTTGGGAATCTTGCTTGGCGACACACGTATTGGTAGTCCCAAAGTCAATGGAGAGTCGCGGACTAGGGATGGCCACGCCATTGTTATCCAGCGAACCCTCGTAAGCCCGGACGAAGAATGATTTTCTTACGCTGACCGGCAACTCTAACCATGTTCCGCCCTGGTCGCGGTTGTCGATGACCGCTGCTACATGGCACGTAAAATTAGTTTGCGTTTGCTGCGCGGGTGATTTGATGTACAATAACCATTCATCGCTATCTGCCCGCTGCCGCGCGCGCGCGGACCAAGAGTTTTCTTTGAAAGTAGACCGAAACACAAGCCGCGATGAATCTGTGAACTTATCAAGAAGCGTGGCGGATTGTGGAGTCGCGTTTGGTGCCTTGAAAAGCCAGATGGACTCTCCAGCCACAGGAACCTGAGGACTTGGAGCGACTGCTTCCAGTACGCGGCAAGGGCGGCCATCAATCGCCGCGATCTCAAACTTGATTTCACCGCCACCCCGGACCCGCGGGGCCAGACTGATCTGTAGTTTTACACCCGGTCCGATGCTTACAACGCCTGAGTTGTAAGCCCCGCCGGGGATAGGGACCATGATGATGAGTCCATCCACCCTCTCTAATCCGTTGGAAGCTACATCGTGGGGCAGCGAAGTACGTCGCAGCCGCTTGACAATGCCTTGGGCTGGCTGAGCGCCGAGGGGCGCAAGCCCACCAGTAATTTCACACCGCACCGTTCCATCTGCGCACGCGTCAAGCCACGCCGCGTCGGCCGAAGAGCCGGTCGCTTTATCAATGGTTACAACACAGCGAACGCCCACGGTCAGGCGGTCGGGAGTCGAAGGATCAAGGCAGAGAACGTCGGCTACCAGCCCCAGCGGAGTCTCCGCCTCCCAGAGTAAGTTGCCGTTGCGCGGCCCCGTCTCCTCGTTGGTCGCCGCCGAGGGGGTCACGACGCGCACTTTGGCGGTGATGGTCGGCGCTGCATAGTTCGCGAAGCGATTACTTATCTTTGACCACTCATCATCGGGCGCGGCCTGCAGCCGAAGCGCGGGCGGGGCTTCGAAAAACTCGATCTGGCGGGCGACAAATATGTTCGCGGGTTCGGCCGCTTCAACCAGCACATTACGCCAGCCATCGGCTGGTTTTGTCAGCCGCAGTTCGATGGCGGCTTCGGCCGAATGACCATCAAACATCGCGGGTGTTGGAGAAATAACAATTGAATCAGCGGCAGCCGCTGCGGCGCGGGTCCGGCCGCCGGGTCTCTCCGCAGAGATGAATGATGCCTTCGCTACAACCTGTTCGAGAGGCACACTTCCGATGTTACGAATCAGGAGTGGGCAGACTGCCGAGTTACCGCTGACGCACCAACGAATCGGCCCATTTACATCGCCGCTTACATCGCCGCCTTGCGCTACTCCGCCGCTCTGGAACTTCGCCTGTCCCGAATCTCCCACCAGCGGCGCATCAACCAGCTGCGCCGCTCGCATAGCACTTCCGCACATGCCGCAGCGTGCATCCCCGGGATACACCTCGCCAGCTCGACCATCCAGTTCGCAACGCGAACAGCGGATGATGTTTACATCATCCGCTGCCGCGACCGAGGAAAGACCCGCCGAAGAAGATTTAGATTGCTGGTTCGGATTCACAGAGTTTATTCTTCAAAGCGTCTTGGGGTTTGCGTCTGCACTGCGCTGCTTCTCGGGCGTTCTAAGCAGATCCTCCTTGACGAACAGGTGAGGCGGTGTCTCCAAAGTGTAATCTTTTCCAAACCAGTTCAACTTGAAGCTGGCCTCATCCAGCATGGTCTGACCCGTATTGGCATGGGCATCCTTTTCCGGGAAGAGCCGCAGCAGGCGGTGGGTCGACTGGTCAGGAAACAAGCCCTTCGCGGCGTCCGCGTGATCAACACCTCTGCCGACGAAGAGCACGTAATGTTGAAGGTCACGCTCTGCGGTCTTTTCGAGCGCTGCAGCGCTGATGGCAAAGCCCCGTTGTTCGGCGGTTCGACAAAGGCCCTTAATGCGTTGGTCTACCTCGAAGGCGAGGCGGCGCGTCATCGTATATAACTGATTAAAGGCGGACTTCTCTCCATCGGAGGCCTTTTTATCGGGGAACACCTTCTCCCGCAACACAGCGTACACCAGCTTGAGCTGAATGAGCTTCTCGATCGCCGCACGCATGATCTCTTCGGAGTTGGTCTGGCGACCCTGGGCCAGATAACCATCGACTAACGTAATATAAGCCTTCTCGATGCGGGGACGCAGTTCGACCCCCCGCGTGTTGTTGCGGAGGAACTGCGACACCTGCTCGAAGGTCTCACCCATCTCTATATCCGCGGCGTCGTTGGGGGGCCTGTAGTAATATCTGCCGTAAGCCGGTGCCCAGACCAGTTGACCGATGATAATACCTTTGAGCGCAACGTCACGCGATTTGGCGACGTCGCGCTTGGCGGCGTCGGTTCCTTCCCCCGGCTTCACCGAGAGCGTGAGGTCGGGTAACACGTTGATCCATCGCGGGTCGATGTGCCGGAGTTCGATCGGGCTGATCTGCTTTGCGGTATTGTAACTTTCCCTGTACTGATCAAGCTTCTGGAGAGAGAGCAGGCGGTAACCGTGGAAGTCATTGACGATCGTTATATCGCCCTCGACCTGTCGAGCCTCGGCCTTCTGCGGTTCGGTTAACTCAGCACCAATGCCCCGCTCTCGCATCAACTCCATCGTGGTGATGAACGCTCCCGAATTACGGTTCTCAACACTGCCAAAGCGAGAGAACTTATCGGGCGCGGTGTTCGCGTTCGCTTCCCAGTACGGATTCGCGTTATTCGCGATTGATGTCAGCCGCCCGTGCAGATCCAGATCCTTGGTAGATTCATCCAGCGCGGTAAACACGTCGCGCACCGCGGGAAGACTGCCTTTGAAAAACTTAACCGAAGCGATATCCACCAGGTTCATGAGGACCGTGCGGCCGTCGCCCTTCGCCACCGCGGCGTGGATTGTGGTCTTCGCCTCCAACCCGGACTGATACTCATCCCGATACAACTCAAGAAGCCGCTTTTTGCCCCAGGCGGATTTATCCATGTCCGTCGTTCGGCCAGCGGGCATCGTATCGCTGGAAAGCGCGAGATCGATTTCTTTGTCCAGAGCGCGCTCCCGATCGGGTTGATCGCTGGACGCGCCGAGCGATTCATAAAGAACGTTATCACGGGAGGATGTAAGTGCCTTGGCAACTTCAGACTGCAAACTCGCGAGACGCTGCTCGTACTTGGCCAGCACATCGATCTCGCCGTCAATCCTGCTCAGCTGATCTTTAAGCTTGAGCGCCAGTTGCGTCAGATAGCGTTCGTCCAACTTTGCCTCGATGAGGTGGAACGCTGTTTCAAGTTGATGCACGCCGCAACGCACATAGTTTGCCTTGATAATGTCCTGCGCCTTGTGGCGAAGGGGTGCGGTGCCCCAGCCGTCGGTCTGGTCTGCATTCTCCCAGTTTGAACGCAGGCGGCCTAATCGGGTGAGCTGCGGATTGCTGTTCCGCTGCTCGTGAAGATACTTAAGGCGCTCGTTGATGAAAGTCTTAAGCGAGCCACAGTGCGACGCGCTCGCGGCTACGCTCGCCGCCCACTTACGTAAGGGCTTGCCCGGCCTGAGATCATCGGAGATCGCCTTGGCATCGGCCTCCGCCGCGTCGTCGGTGAATGTAAATCGCTCTTTGGCCCAGACCTTGAACTCTTCGCGAACATCGCGGGCAGAGGCGGCATTCACATCGCCAGCCTCAATTACGATACAGTGCTGATTCAACCGGGCCTGCATATCTTCCCAGATGCTGTTGGCACGAGTGCCTGATTCGCACCCATTCAGAGCCTTTACGAACGCATCACGAAGTTTTTCCCGGCGTCCTCCCGTGAACTTGTCCGCCCCAGATGGGGGCTTGGGGTCGCTTATGTTTTTGGGCCACTTGCCGCCCAAGACTTTCTTTCCTTCTTTATCAACGTCCCACTGCTCGGCGCTCTGCCGCGGGCCCATTTCCTGCACGATAAGACGGCGGAGCCACCGCACCGATGCCAGACGCTGTAACTCGGGGAGTTTGAGGCTCACCTTCGCGACGCCCATCGCCGAATAGCAGCGAGTGGCGTTAGGCTCGAACATTGCGAATCTTTCAGCGTTAACATTCGGTTCCGACTTTTCGTACCCACCGTCAAGATCTTCCAGCGCGAATAATGAGTCAACTTTGCTCTCAGCGTTATATAATATCGACGCGTTTGACCAGTTACTCATGAGCCGGCTCGATAGCTTCGAGGTGCCGACCATAAACTCAAGGCAATCGGCGACGAGTTGGTAAGCCTCAACCGGCCGAACGCCTTCTTCACGAAGTGGGTGCGCACCGTTGGTCTTGGAGAAGAGGTAGCAGGCCGAAAACGGCCGGACCCCCTGCATCGTCGCGCCGTAGCCCGAGCCCCAACAGTCAGTTTGAAATCGCTGCGACTGGTTTAAGTGTTCAATCTCTCTGAGCGCCGCGTACCCGTTCGCGCATCCAATCGCATACGCATCTTTGTCGCGCGACTTAAGTGCTGCCTCAAAGTGCTCGGGCAGGAGAAGAAAGGCGCGAACCTCGCCAAGCTGAAAATGGTTGGCCGACTTCAAATAGTGGATGAGATAGGTGCAGTCGATGAGCGAGCCGGCACCCGTTCCACCAGCAATCGACGCGACAATTACAACGTCAACCTTGGGCGACTTTCCGCCGCGGGCGGATTGCACTTGGTCTGCGGACTCGACGGCGATTCCCTTTTCCACCGCTCGGCGAATTCCCTGCGGAATGGTTGAGTTCATCCGCACGGTGATCGCCTCGCGGATGCGGGCGAGCTGCTCGATGAAGAGCATTCGGCCAGCCGGGCGGATCGCGCCAGCTCCCTTGGTGAACCCGATGTTATCCAACTGCTTCATCACGTCTTTCTTAGAGAGAAAGAGGCTCAAGTGATGCTTGGATTGCTCAAGATTGTTCAGCGTGGCACTAACGGCGGTTGAATCCATGCCGGTGTTAATACAGTCGGCGGACTTAAAGCTCGCCGCGTCGCGAATTCCCGTTGAGCCGACGTTGTCTGAATCGGTATCAATTCCGAGAAAGGCGAAGTAAGGAAAGTAATCGGCGCTGTCGTACTTCTCGAAGATGCGCCGGCGGAAGCGAGTCAGCACTTCAAATCCCGTCCCGCCCAGCGCGATAAAGAGCGTGGGTTTAGCCTCGGGCTTGGTTACGACATCTTCGTCAGACTTGGCCGCGGTGGCTGATTGAGCTTGTGTTTGAGTCATGTTGGTTCCTGTACCTTTTCGTGATAGTCGGCGGCCGCTCTTGCGGGGTCGCCTGATTCAAGTATAATAATTATTTCAAACCTACGTTACTGGCTCGCCCCGGATCCATCGCCAGGGGCCTCGTGTCAATCGCGGATGCCCATCAGCCCCGGCCCCCGACACTTACCGAGGCGGTGCGATGCGCCAACTTGCCCGGGCATGTTCCCTGCTCCAACCCGAGGCAGGACTCTGGCTTACATCCAACTCAGCGGTCACGGGAGGTCCGGGGTCGGAGTGGGAGCGGGAGCAGGAATATCAACATCCGTGTCGCCTTGAGCCAATTGACCGAAGATCGTCTCGTTGAAGAAGTAAGCGATCGCGCTGAACGCGAGGAAGAGCACGAGCAAGCCGACGACCCAGCTTCGGATGGAGCCGATGACGCGGCTAGGCACCTCGTCGCGCTCGATGCGTGCTGTGAAACCCATCAGGGCCCAGGCGGAGAGCGCCACGGCGATCACGAATAGAACCGCGATTGTGGCGAATGACCATTGTTCGGCCGTCATCGCGAGAAGCAGGGGGTAGGGGGTCATTTTGAGGGCTCCTTTTCTGTACTAGATGGCGTATGTTCGGAAGAGTTTGCTCCACGTTTCACTCACAAATTAGCGACTCTTCTGGGGATCTGGATTAAGGTGAAGCAGGCGGACCGGCCAATAACTGCTGACGGGGCGTTTCATGGGCCTAATCTATGTCCAAGCCACTGTCCGGTTTTACTTTTCTATTCGCCGCCGATTCTGGTTCTGACGAGGTTTGGCTCGTATCGCGAGGAGCCTCATAGCCGTCAACATCGAGGGGGTCTTCGTCCTCACCGCCGTAGGCAGCATCTGGATGTCGTTTGGGCAATGTCGATGCACGCTGCCGTTTGAGCCACCAAGACCGACCCGCAATAAAACCACCCGCGAGGCCCACGAGGGCCAACGGCCAAACAAACAGGGGCAGCGTCGGCGGGAAAACCGAAGCGACCGGAATTGTGATCCTTAATGAATCATCTGATGTCCGAACGAGTATCACGCCCGACCGCTGACTCGACCAGAATCGGAAGCCCTTTTGATCAGAAGGGGCGAGAAGCCCGAGCCCCACATTGCCCGCGTTGATGTCACGAACGCGCATTTTGGACGCAACTTTACTATCGCCCTTTCGAGCAAATCCGGCCTCGCCCGCGATTGTTGGCACCTGACCTTTTCCATCGACGAGTTGCTCAACTACAAGTTCAAGGTCGTCAACTTCGGAACCTCCGCCGGGCGGCGTCACCGCAAAATTCGCGGGGACCTTCCAGTCGGCAGTGTTCACGAAGGGGATCGCTTTGGAGTCCCATGAAGTTTTGCCGGGCATTATCGAATCGAGAGCCTGCGTTCCGCGCATGAGTTGCAATCGCCAGACACGGGGAACCAAATTCAACTCGAATACCTCTCGCTGCTCGTTCGCAGCCAAGGATGCTGTCGGCTCCGCCGAGATACTCACCGGGTCTGTGAGAACTACAGAAAGCGTTCCCTTCTGCGCTTTGCCAGCGAGCGCGGACAGTTTCTCTGTTGGCAATGCGGTGGAAAGCTTACCGAATACTTCGAACGTTTGCGGCTCGAGCTTTTCGCTCAGCGTGGCGTCTGACTTCATCTCTTCGCCAAACCCCACAGTGAGAGAAAGCGACTTGTCGGGGAGCGCACCCGCGACCTTTATTACTTTGGCTTGCCCCCCACCGGTGACCTGGAGCGCCCCTAGCTTCACCGAGCGGTTAAATGGAAACTGGGCCTCACCCGCAACCGCAGTGAACGTAACAACATTTTTAATCGCCACGACGTTAAACGGCGCGGACAATGTAAGCAACTGCTCACCAGAGAACCGGGCAGACTTTATCTTCGCGCGAAGTTTGAGGCGTCCCCCGCCGAGCACCGAGTCGCCCGCTTTAACCGGCACGCTGAGACTTCCGGCAAGGGATTTTGACCCTAAAGTAAACTCCCGGGCGCTAGTGTTAGCGGAGGTCAGACCGCCCGCTGCGGATGCCTGTTCCAGCGAAGCCGCGACCCCCGACGCGGAGATTACCTCGAGTGTGACCTTTGATCCGGCGGCAGCGCGATTCCACGACAGTTTCAACTCGCACGCCGCAGAGCTACCCACGGGAATGGACTGCGTCCGCAACAAAACCTCATCAGTAGGCCGGCCGAGGGGGTCCACGGCGTACACCAGCGGATCGAGGGGCGAGATCGCGCTCTCGATTCGGATGAGTGGGGTCGCGATCGTGATCTTTGAGGCGTCGGCACCCTCTATCTTTACTTCAATTCCCGGCACCGCTGCCGCCTCGAACTGAGTGGCACCTTTGGACCAGCGGACGTACAAGGGTACTTCCTTGGGGATATCGCTGCTCTTGAGAGTAAGTTGCTGGGCCCCCGCTTGATCAAACGCCATCTCAACATCGGTGGCCGCGCTCGAAACCGCGAGCTTAACATTAAAAGCGGGCTTAGTGCTTTCATCGGGGGTAAGCAGAACAATCCCGATCGGCCCCGCATCCAGGCGCGTCCAGGTATCGGCGTCATCGGGCAACTGGGTCAAGCGGCCTTTATTACTTACATCGGTCTGGAGCGTCACGCCGCGTGCCGTGATCCGAGTAGACGCGATGAGTTGCCGCCCGCTCTGAAGCTTGGCGGTAGCGACCACATCGCCGGAGACCTCGCCATCGGCTTTAATCCTCGCCTTAAGCACCAGCGCCTCACCCTTCGCGGGCATGACAATTTTCTTTTCTATCTGCCCGGCGGACATCGCCGCGTTAGCGCCGCTCGCATCTACCCAGGCTGCGATCAGTTTGGGGGGAAGCGTCACCGAAACGGTCGCCGCGTTCCCCGCCGCGTCGTCGTTACCTCTCAGCGTGTAGGTAAGTTCCTTCGCATCAGACGTAATCATCGCGATTCCCGGTGGATCTACGGTGAACGATGCGAGCGCGGGGTTCAAAACCGAGGTCTGCACGATAACCATCTGTGTCAGAGGGATTTTTTGGACGCGATATTCTCTAACATCCTTGAGCTTGGTCTCAAACGTAAACTCAAGCTGGATCACGTATTTCGCAGGCCCGCCCCCCTGAGCACCACTGAGATTAAGCTCTACGGTGCCATTGGGAGATGCCTTTGTAATTGGGTTCGGCAGCGACGCGGTGACGAAAAGATCCTGCGAGGTTCCCTGCGCCCTCGCCGCCTTGGCGGTAACCGAGGTAATTCCATCGGCTGGCGTCCCAGACTCCGACACGCGCAGCCGCACGGGAATTTTCACTTTCGCGCCCGTGCCCACAAGGTCGCTCTGTTTGGCTTGCACAGAGGTAGAGCCGACGAGTTGCACAGTGCCCCGCGGAGCCAGCACTTTGGTTTCTGTGCTCCACTTAAAGACTTTCAAGTTAACTTCAAACTTACCGTCAAGCCGGAACTTATCCTGAAGCTTGGCGCGGCAGGCGGCTTCGTCCCAGCCCGGGCCTGAATCGCGATCGTCACCGTCGGTGTAAATGGCGATCGAAGTGCCTGGGGTAACTTCGCCCAAAGAGTCGATCTTGTTTCCCAGCGTCTCCCAGATCTTCGAACCATCTCCCAGATTCGAGGCCTGCGCATTCAGCCACTGATTGAGTGCTTCAAACTGCCCCGGTTGGAAGCTGGCTTCGCTCACGATCTTCTCGCTGAATGCGACGACCTTTACCTCATTTCCGGCGTCAAGCTCGATGCGTGCATGCTCGCGCACCCACTTGCTAACCAGGCTGAACCGATTGGGCGCAGACGGGTCGAGACGATCCGCGTCCGTTGACCACTTCATGCTTCCCGAGACATCCAGTAGAATGTAAGCTTGGGGCGCGACCTGGGCATAGCAAAGTGGGGTTGCAAGCCACAGCCCGAAGCACGCTAGGGTTAGAAAAAGGTTGGCTGTCCATCGGTGGATCAAAGTGCTACCTCGTGTTAAAGCTACTTAGCTTAGTTGCTATTGGACCCGTGCGCCCGCTCTACCTCTCGCTTGGGTCAGAAAAATTTCCAAAGTAAGCGCGGCCAACTGACCGCAGAGTGATTCTATACTGAACTTCCAAGCCGCTTAACCGTGATCATCTGTGTTTTAGCATCAAAGAATCCTACCAACGCAACATCGCCGAGCGGGATCGGGCCGAAGGCGGCGCACACCGAGCCGTACGGATCACCAAGATCTGAAATCCGCGCTTCCTTAATCTCACGGTCAATCAGAGCAACCGCGTCCCACCCGTAATCTTGAAACGTTACTGCCAGCGGAAACGTTTTGCGTGTGGCAGGGTCGCCCAGCACGCAAAGATCCGCGATTGTGATCGTCAGGCTAATCTCCTTGGTCTCTTCATGATGGCGACTACCCGAACTCTCGAAGCACGCGAACGAGTTATGGTCGATGCCCCACAGCAACGCTCCCGCCAAGCGGATATTTTTTAGCCCGCTCATCTCGTTGACGTCCCACGCCATGGGCGGGCTGCCCTTTGAGTAACTTACTATTTGGGTAATAGTCTCGCCATCGTCGCTGCTCCCCCGGCATATTAATTTAACATCGCCGCTGAGCGACCGATCGCAAAACGCGCTTGTATTATAGTGCACAACCGGCTTTTTCTCCAGCGTTTCTGCGGCCGTTAACGTGGAGTCCTGCCGCAGAACCATCCTGCGCAGCGGGCCGCCGTTAACGATAAGTAGGTGTTCATCGACCGTGATGATCCGGGTCGCTGCCCTCAACTGTGGATCCGCTGATTTCCAGCCGATCCGCGATGGCCACGCCTGGTCTCTCCGGAGCAATACCCGATGAGTCGTCGTTGACTTTGCCGGGTTTACAATCGCCACCCCAGTTTCGCCAGTCGTCTCATTCACAGCAAGGCCGGCCAGTTGAACTTCGCCTACATCAGTATCCTCACGTCGGATAGGGTGCAGCCCGCCGCGGAAGCGCCACCCGGGCTCCAGGGTTGCCACGCACACCGGCTTCCCGCGGTCCGCGAAGACGTCAACGCCGAAAACGCTCCCGCCGCTAGTCAGCACAAGTACATTATCAATTATGAACGGCTCCATGAGTGAAGCCCGCTCGCCCTCAATCGTATGTTCCAAGGGCCAGTCATACGCGACCCCGCGCGCACGGTCGCGCGGGTCCTCCGCTGCTCCGCGCTCGGCCGTCCAGTCGCCGCTGGTGACTACGAAAATTGATTTACGATCACGCGCGACCGCGGCGATGGCGGAATGATTCTGATTCGCCGCCCACCAACGCCACCCATCAAAGCACGAATTCAGCGCCAGAATCGGGTCCACTTTACCCGCAAACTCTAAGACGGCGCTGCACTGAATCTCGCTCTGAGATGTCCAGCCCGTTGACGAGCGAACGAAGCCATCCACGAACGGCTTCGCTTCACCGCAGGCGGTGCAAAACGAGGAAACTCGGGGTGACTTGCCGCCACAACCGGGCCGTTCGCAGATATAACTACCACCCGCGATTGGACCCGAGACAGGCCGCGAGGCACCGTACATTTTCCAATCTCCGGCCGTCGAAACTCGTTGCTGTTCTGAGGGACGACGGACCGCCTCAGCCTCTGCTTGATGGCCACCGGCTGACTCGCCGATACGGCTTCCGCCCAGTGTAGCATGCGATGACTCGGATGAGCGACCGCTCATCGTCCGCAATAAATTCTGGTTGACCATCGTTGGGAGTTCGTACATAAGACCTTCCAAACCGCCATTGGCTCACCCCTTGCCTCGTTAGGCTATCGCTCCTAGAAGTTTCGCGTCGTAAAAAAAAGCCACGCATCCTTTAAGGAAGCGTGGCGTTAAAAACGACTCGGTTGTCCCTACTTTGAACTAGATCCAAGTAATCGTACTCTTGCCTCCGTCGTCATCGTGAAAGCGAGGGTCTCTCACGGACCCTCGACTGGAGTGCCCAACGCCCCAGCCGCCGAGGAACTATTCTCGGCCGTCGGCGTAGATTGGGAACCTTGTTCATTAGCTGAATCAAGATGAACCAAGTTAGCCTGATGTTGCTGAGCCCACATCGCCGCTCGCAGCAGGCTAGAACGCGTGGTCATAGATCGGGTCGGATCAATGGTCGTTTCCCAGAGGTTTGCAATCACTACCGGGCGGCCTTGGCTTGCCGCCGCGTCGATCATCGCGGCGAGTAGTGCGGATTGCGGGGTGGCCGTTCCGCTTCCAACCAACGCTCCGGGTGCGAACGAAATGTCCACTGCTCTCCCACGGAAATCACCGGACAGAAGCGTTTGCGGATTCTCTGGCTGGCCGCCAACAAGCAACGCGGTGATTGCTTCGATGGCAGCTATCGAGCTGTCTGCGTCGCTCGATCGGAGCCGAATGTCATCCGCACTCGCGGCCACGACGTCGCCGCGAGCGGCCAGGTGTTTGGCAGCTGAGAGCACGTCATATCCGGAGGCGAAACCACCAGATACGACATAGACCGAGCCTTCGCCCGCGAATCCTGCTGCAATAGTTGATGAAACGGGGACATGGAGAGCGAGCACCTGCCGCGCCCAACTATCGGGAACGCCTGCTTTGAACTGAACCAACAACGCATCGGTGGGCATCGTCACGGTGCCGTCAGCAAGAGTCTTAACTGGTGCGGTGAAAATCCCCTGCGCGGATAACTGGGTCGCGAGCGACGCGGCGTCGTCTGCAGTTGCATACTTCGCTGGCGCGGCGACCGTGGCCCAACCCGGAATGGGAAGTTGGTTCAGCGTAGAAATGTCAAAATCAAAGTCGGCGAGTAGATCACGATCCGCTGCGGTCACATCGCCACGGGTTCGTATCGCTAGGGTAACTGAACTGGGAGCGCCCGATGAACCCTCGGGGGAACGGATCGGCGGGCCGTTGGGGTCGAAGGCCGTAGAGCTGGCCACTGCCGCGGGATCGCTCAACTTAACTACCGGACCGCGCGTGTCAAGGCGTACGGGATCTTTAACGATGTCATCGTTGTCGGCCACGTTGGAGCCGCCACCGCCGTTGGTGCCATCTCGCCCGAGGGGACATGCGGGCAATACCTGACGCAGGTCAATGCCGCGTGCAGCGAGCACGGCAGTCCGGTCTGCTGCATTGATGCGTCCGTCAGAGTTGATATCAGACCGGATATGGAAGATGCTATTAGGATCGATCGGGTTGGTTCCCAGCAGCGAAACTACGCCGCCCACATCGGTGTTGTTGGTGCGTTGATCGCCAGATGAGTCGCCAATAAGTGCAGCGACGCGTACCCGCGCGTTCTGTTGTAAGAAGTTACCGGCTAAGTCTCGCACACCGGCCAGCGTGATGCAGTAAGTAGCGCGGTCCGGGAGCGGGGGACTGAAAGTTACGACTCCGTAGGTACCGTCGGCCGCGATCTCGGCGGTAGAGGTGAGACCGGAGAGGTTAGTCTGAGTGCCATCAAGATTCTTGCCAATGACCGACACTGCCGCGGCTGTAAACGTTGACTCGCGGATGGACTCGTTGAACTGCACGATGAGTTTGTTGATCCCCGAAGCCCGTGGCTCGGATGTAGGTGTAAGTAACTCGATGCCCATCGCCTTCAGACCGTCTCCATGATCAGCAACAGACTTCCACGAGACTGCCATGGGCGGAACACCGTCGGGATGGAACTGGAGATTATATTCGCCGGTGCCGTCCTTATCGAAGATGTGAATGTAACGCTGCGGCTCGGGCGGAAGGCCCCGTTCTCGCTTGATGCGTTTAGTCTGCCAAGCGTTCCAATCCGCGGCGATTACTTTGCCATCGCTCCGGACGACGCGGGCGAGCGGGAATCCTCCGTCGAAGGGATCCTGAATACGGATATAGGTGTATCCCGAGGGGAGGACGGTCGAGCGGACGTTGGCCGAAAGCGTTCCCGTTGAAACACTTACACCTTGGTCGAGAACTGTCGTGACTGAACTGATCGCGCCCGTCGAAAGGTGAACTCGATCGGGAAGGTTATTGCGATCCGGGCGGTCGTCGGTGAGGAAATCTGGGAGGGTGTCTGTCCCCGCGTCATCTTCTCGTACTACATGGCGAAGCCCGAAGATATCGACCGACTCAATCAATGAGAGGCGAGGATCGTTGAGCGGATCCACATGCTCAAAGGTAGCGGAGTAACTCTTGAACTCTCCTTGGAGCGTTGAAGTGAGGAGCCACCTCGCGACGTTGGTTCCAGTGATCGGAGCGATATCGCCCAAGTCTACGTTCAACGAAGGCGACACCGACTCGCTGCCCACCTGAGTGCCGATGATATCAAACGCGATAATCAGGCCTTTGTCATTTTCAATAATCTGAGGTTCCGAAGAAGCGATGTGGACATCCTTCGCCGGGCCCGCGCCGGTGTTCTTCAGGAGCAGACCCAGCGAAAATGGGATAGAGGGCTCGATGATTCCGGCTGTGAACGGGTCGTCCGCGAATACCTCCTTCTCGAGGAAGTAGGAGAGCTGCAAGTTAGGATTCGGAAGGATCGTAATTTCTACAGGGAAGAGCGGATTCACCACGATCTGACCATTGAGGCTGTACGAGAACTCGCCGCTCACGAAAGCGCGGGTCGGACCCGTAGGCGCGGCCTCATCGGTGGGAATGAGAATCCACGACGCGGTGCCGGTTGCACCCGAAGCGATCGTGCCGGTCCCGTCCACCGCGTTGAGGTTACTTAACGTGGGCGGACGGATACCAAAGGCGTCGGTGATATCGTTGCCGTCTTCATCGCGAACCATGATGTCAACATCGATCTGATCGAGCGCATCGCCGCCCGGGCCGCCGCTGTTCTCAATTTCCAGGGTCGCATTGAACGCCGAACGCGTGAGCGTGAGGGTCTGATCGATCTGGATCTTAACGGTTGCGCAGACGCCCGCTCCTTCAGCATCGCGCTTGGCAACTAGGACGTCCGCGGCGTAACTGAGGGCTTCGGTGACACCCTCAAAGCCTTCGGCTTCAACCTCGGCCATGATCACCAGAGACCGGTCATAAAGCCGCTGCATGATGTCGCGTTGGATGAAGTCGGTATTCCAGCCTTGGGGAACATCGACCAGGTTATAGATCTCAAGACCGTAGTAGGTGAGCGTGCGATTGTAACGATCAAAGAACGTATCAAGGTCCGAAGAAGTAAGGTTGCCGGGGCGCGCAACGGCGTGCAGCGTGTCGCGCTCTTCCTGCGTCAACGTCTCCGCACCTGGCGAGGCTTCATCCATGGCATCACCGAGCGCTACGCGCCAACCATCAAATAGTTCTTCATCGGCCTCGGCGATGCTCGCAAAAGGACGAGTTCCAAACATGTACCACGAAGACGCGATCATCGTCGCGGCACGGTCGTGCTGCTGCTTGAAGTAGTTATATTCCGGGTCGTTGGTCGGGGGATCATCTCGCCCGCCGCCTGCGGCACTGACCACCCGATCGACGACGTCGAAGGGATCGCACGGGAAGTTGGGACCCCCATCAACGCAGGTTACAACGCAATCTCGGATGAGCTTGCAGATACAAGTAAACTTGCTCGGCGGAAAGAGCCATTTAGGAACGGTCTTGCCGATGCACTTCAGGCTGCGCGCGATGCACTTACCAAACTTGCCCAGCGACATGTCCAGGGCGAAGTTGCCGCAATCCCATCCAGCCTTAATGCAGTCGCCATCGAGAACGCAAGAGATCGCCGCCTTAATGCACTTTTCCGTGCACGGCTTACACTTCACCGGCTGTGTGATAGTAGGTGAACCGATATAGCTGCCACCTCCGCCACCGCCCCCACCACC
>CAYVFW010000007.1:0-40379 GCA_964450325.1 uncultured Phycisphaeraceae bacterium
GGGTTTGGTCGTGGCTCGTTGAGGATTGTGAGCGGTAACTCAGGACTTTTCTATGGCAACCATCGGTAAAATCACTCAGGTCATTGGTTCAACCTTCGACGCGCAGTTTCCCGAGGATCAACTCCCGGAAATCTACAACGCCCTTGAAATCAAGGCCGACACGAAGGCTGGTTATCTGGACCTAGTGGGTGAGGTGCAGCAGCACTTGGGCGGCGGCCGCGTGCGCGCGGTTGCTCTGGGTTCGACCGATGGACTCAGCCGCGGGATGAGCTGTACGGACGTCGGCGGGCCGGTGACGGTGCCGGTGGGTGAGGCGGTGTTGGGCCGCGTGTTTAATCTTTTGGGACAGCCCATCGATAAGGCCGGGCCTGTGAACGCCAGCCGCCGCTCGCCGATTCATAAGGCACCTCCGCAGTTCTCGCAGTTGAATCCTAATACCGAAATTTTGGTGACTGGCATCAAGGTTATTGACTTGATGTGCCCGTTCGTCCGCGGCGGTAAGATCGGGCTCTTCGGCGGTGCGGGCGTTGGCAAGACCGTCGTAATTCAGGAGATGATCGCCCGCGTGGCCAAGAACTTCGGTGGTTACAGCGTCTTCGCGGGCGTTGGCGAGCGGACGCGCGAGGGGAACGATCTTTGGCGCGAAATGAAAGAAGCCGAGTACACCGACGCCAATGGTAATAAGGCGCACGTGCTTGACAAGGTGGCGATGGTGTTCGGTCAGATGAACGAACCGCCCGGAAGCCGCCTTCGTGTTGCGCTCTCGGCACTTACGATGGCCGAAGAGTTTCGCGATGAATCGGGTAAAGAAACCCTGATGTTCGTGGACAACGTCTTCCGCTTTACTCAGGCGGGTTCCGAAGTTTCCGCGCTGCTGGGGCGTATGCCCAGCGCGGTGGGTTACCAGCCCACCCTCTCTACTGAGATGGGCGCTTTGCAGGAACGAATTACATCGACGAACAAGGGTGCTATTACATCTGTGCAGGCCATTTACGTTCCGGCGGACGATCTCACCGACCCAGCTCCCAGCACGACTTTCGCACACTTGGATGCGTTCATCAGCCTTTCACGCGGCATCGCCGAGAAGGGCATCTACCCCGCGGTGGATCCGCTTGCTTCGAATAGCCGAATTTTGGACCCAAAGATCGTGGGCGAGCGTCACTATAACGTCGCCATCCGCGTGCAGCGCATCCTTCAGAGGTACAAGGATCTGCAGGACATCATTGCGATTCTGGGCGTGGACGAGTTAAGCGAAGACGACAAGCGGCTGGTAGGACGGGCGAGAAAGATCGAACGCTTCCTCAGCCAGCCCTTCCACGTCGCCGAACAGTTTACTGGTTTCAAGGGCGTGGATAGCCCGCTCGAAGTTACGATCGACTCCTTCGAGCGTTTGTGCAACGGCGAAGGCGACGACCTGCCCGAAGGTGCGTTCATGTACGTCGGCTCGCTTGATGATGCCAAGGCGAAGGCGGCGAAGATGGCGATCTCCTGAGTCGGTGCTAAAGCTAGTTATGTGAAGGCCCGGCGTACTGCCGGGCTTTTTTTTGCTTGCGGCGGCGGTTGTGCAGGAGCATCGCGACCCGCCTTGCTTAGCTATCGGATTGAGTTAACATGACGCATGCGGGCACCCGCGCCGGTTCCGGGTGGGTCTCGTGGTGACACGGGTTGCTCGAACGATATATTATCTTTGTGGATACCATGCTCGATGCGATGCCACGATGAAACGGCCCGATGAGAAGGCACGACCGATGCCGGGCTCAATGTAGTTGCGTTACGAGGCCAAGAGGTTCGGAAACCCCGGAAGTTTCTTCGCTGCTTGGCACATCTGTTCGGCCTCGCCCAGATACTTAAGACAAAATTCGACGAGCTTCTCGGTTGAGGGCGGATTGTCGGCGTCTTCCCAGGTGAGTGAGTCGCGATGGACGCGCGTCCATTGCCCGGATACATTGTCGCTGGAGGTTTGCTTTCCGAGCTTCATACCAATCTTATTTGCTGGCGCGACCAGCGCGTGAACCATTGCCTTACGTTTTTCTTCATCCGCACCGGGCCCGATGGTCGTCCGAGCGCGCAAGCGATCCGGGTATAGCTCGAACTCGACAAATACAAACGCGGGCGCTGAGGTGAGCCGGTCGCCAGTGTCGTTAGTGAGCGTGCCAACCATGCACCTTGGCACCAACCACCCCTGCCGTCTGTTACTCCGCGTTACAACCCACTGTGATGCGCGAGTCTTTACGTCGTCGATGATTGTGGAGAGGAGTGATCCCGTCGATTCGGAGTTCTCGACAATAAGGTCGATGGCCCGGCGGTGATTCGCATATATCTTCCGGCATAACGCCGCGATGTCGTCGGTTGTCATAATTTCATTCCGCAGCAAGGCGATGTAATGTTCGACACAGAGGCGGACATCACTTCCCGTTCCTACAGCGCCTAAGCGCAGCATCCGAGCCAGAATCGTTTCGACTTGAGCGTACGTGAATCCGAACCACTCTTCAGGAAGTTCACAGGGGCCACCGGGGTACAAGAACGCGAAGACGTGGCTGTATCCGACGTACTTGTCCTCCACACAATAGCGGTACTTGTCGAGCTTCTCTTTATACTCTGAGGAGTGCATCTTATTCTCGATGCAGACCACCAACTTAAGAGACTCGCACACGACCAAGAGGTCGATGTTCTTCCACTCGCGCAGCACGATGGTTGCGCTGAGGTCGTCCCCATCGGCGGCAACCGCGGAGATCTCGGGCTTCTTGCCCGCGGCCCGGGCCGAACGTAATAACTGCATCACGAACGGTCTGAGTACCGCTGAACCTAAGTTATGACTTTCATTGGGGTCTAATAGGAACGCCAGAAAGTTACTATGGCGTATCTCCGCTCGCTGTATGCGTAGAGCTGCGAAGAGATTGAACTTGCCTGTGAGTTCCTCAAGCGTGAGCAGATCATCGTTCTCGGCGACGAACCTTTCCAAACATTCGATGTCACTTAACTCGGCCATTGGTTCAGTGTAGGCAATCACGCCGTCCCCACACCCGCTTACAAACCATAAAGGCCCACCTCCGCGTCCAGGCGCGGGGATCGCGTTCGCTTCGCGATGCGGCGAGAACACTTTCGAGCTCGGGCACACCGTGCTCGATCGCGAGGTTGAGGACCGAGCGCGGGTCGGTTCCGGTGTTCACAGTGCTTATGTCCGCGATTGCCGGTGCGCAGGCAGTGGTGAGTCCGCTTACATCGAGTCCTTCGGGGATGAGCACGCGGTCGATCACGTGGAAGATTCCGGTGGAGGCGTCAAGATCTGTTTTGATTATGTTTGACTGATTGAGGCGAAGCTGCCCATCGTGCTCCTTAGCCGCTAATCTTGGGGGTGTGGGGGGGCTGGCGGCGGCGATCAACGCGGCGTGAAGACATTCGTACGTTCGGCGGCACGGAGTGCGCGAAGCACAAAACTGCGGTCCGAGGCGTCGGCGGTTCCGTTCCGATTGACATCTGCGGGCGTTCGCTCCCAGGCGTAAAGATCGTCAATGTTGACTCGGCGGTTGGCATCGATGTCTTCGCTGCTTCGCTGCACGCGCGCCAGAGGATCGCCTACTGCAATTTGCATCCAGGAAAGCGCGGGAATGCTTGTCCAAGCGGCCTCGGCGAAGGAGAGGTTACCCAGCAAGAAGTTCTGAGAAAGATACTTAATATCGGGAACGCTCGCGGCAAGGGGTTCCCACACATTTCCGACGGCCAGGGTGCCGCCAGCCGCGATGAACGCGCTGGCCTGTTGTTGCGGTGAGAACGAAAGCGGCGCAAGCCCGCCGAAGCCGCGACAGTTAAAACTTTCGAGCGAACTGAAGATAGCCCCGGGTACATAATTATAACTGGTAGCGTAAACTTCGCCGCCAGTACGCCCCGCCGCGGTGAGCGGCTGTCCCACGTGATTAAACCCATAGCTAGCTACTAGGGCCACGGGGTCAGAGACTGCGATTCCGTGGTTAGCCATCCAAGCAAGGCGGGGGCCGATGAAGAACTGGTTGAAGCCGGATAGCGCGTTGTAGCGAACCATGGTGGAGAGCCACCGGCGATCATTAAGAAATAAATCTCGCGACGATTCGTAGTCGTCGGAATCGTAAAGGCCGCTTAGGTTGGCGTTGCTGTTATCGAGTTCACCGTTGGGCCCAAAGTCCGCCACTCCGTTTGATTCACTCTCATCCAGCAGCAGCGCGGTCGTATTAACATCAATGAAGATGTTCTGTGCCCGGTCGATCGCCGCGCGAACATCAGCGACCGTGTCGCCATCAAGACGCGTGACAAGATACAAATCACCCGACGTAAGCCTTTGGACGGTGCCAGCCGCGGCGTTGGTTGCATACACCGGACCCGCGGCAGAACTTATACCAAAGCTCTTGGATACTTCAATGTTTGCATTGGTGAACGATGTAATTGAAGCCGCCGATTTCCAGTACGGGTTGATGATACATCCATCAGCCCTGCTGTCGGAGTTGCCACCCGTTTCGCCGGTGTTGAGCGTCTGCCAGAGGAGCACCATTTCGGTGTCGACACTCGCCGCGGTGATATCCCCCGCGCTGTATTCAGGCCCGATGCTGCCGGGGAAATCCATAATGTCGCCCGCATCGGTATCAAGAATGCGGTGGGGCATTCCTTTGGTTAAAACGATGCAACGGATGCGGGTCGTAAGGCGAGAGGTTGTCAGAAAAGTCTGGAGCGGCGCACGCAGATCGGTGTTGAACGCCGTGTACGTGATGTTCGGAGTGCCGCGGACGGGGAGCCCCGCAGATGATAAGTCAAAGACGCGAACCCCCGGCCGCACCCCGGGCATCCCGCCAATGCCACCCGGCACTTTGGCTGAACCCGCGTAGTACTCGGCAACTTCGCGGCTTGTGCGGACGCCACCGGAGTCTTGAATCCGCGAATCATAAACGACCAAAACTTCGTCGGGGCGAAGCTGTGCGACAGAAACGCCTGCCCCCACGGCAATGAGCAGCAGGGAAAGGAGTGGCTGGAAGATGGTGCGGCTAGGGTTCACTGTGGAGCTTATTGTTGGCCCCGTACCAGCGCTAGGAGCCACCACAGATTGGTTATCGGGCGTGCACACAGGCCCCAAATCGAGGCATGTCTGCTCAACGCCGTGCCAAGCATCAAGACCAAACAAAGCCGCCGCGTGAACTCGCAAGCGGGGATTGGTCGGCGCCGCATACGCGAGAGATCGTTTAAGAATGCGGGGTAGGGTCTGACTTGGCGGACCAGCGTTTAGTCCTCGGGAATTGCATCGGAAGTTACGATGGTGCGGAAGAGTTTGCGGAGCTTTTTGGTCACGGGTCCCTCGCCGCCGGTAGAGATCTTGGTATCGTCAATGGCATTGACGGCGATGACCTCCGCCGCGGTGCCGGTGAGAAAGACTTCATCAGCCTTCAGTACTTCGCCAATGCGAAGCGACGATTCCACGGCCTCGATTCCGAGTTGGGGTGCGAGGGTGTCGAGGACGAAGCGACGGGTAATCCCGTTGAGCATGCCATCCTCGACGGGGGGCGTGTAAATCTTACCCTTCTTGATTATGAACAGGTTGTCGCCGGTGCATTCTGTAACATAACCTTCGGTATTCAGCATGATCGCTTCATCGCAGCCCTGCTCGATGGCTTCAACCTTCGCTAAAATATTGTTCAGGTAATTAAGACTCTTGATGCGCGGGTCCAGGCAGGCGATAGGGGTCTTGGGGCGTTTGGCCAGAACAACCTTCATGCCCGTTTCATAGAATTCCGGCTTGTAGAGCGATATCTGATCGGCGATGCAGATGATTCCGGGCACCGGGCAGCGGCGGGGATCAAGACCCAGTGTTCCGTAGCCACGGGTAACCACCATCCGAATATAACCTTCCCGAATTCCGTTTACTTCGATGCACTCGCGCTGAATGGTTTCCATCTCTTCTTTGGTGATGGGAATCCGCAACGCAATCTGCTCAGCGCAGTGGAAGAGCCGATCCAGGTGCTGCTGGCACTTGAAGATCTTGCCCTGATAGACACGGATCCCCTCGAACACACCGTCGCCGTAAAGCAGGCCGTGGTCGTAAACGCTTACCATGGCCTGGCTCTTGGGTAATAACTTACCGTTCACCCAGATCAGCGGCTTGTCACCCACTTCGGAGGGAGCGGGCCACATCGCCGAGAGGCGCGCGGGCACGCGGCCAGCACCGGCAATGGGGGTGTGGGATGAAACGCTCGGAGTTACAGTGTCGGATTTCATTGCTTAACATCTCCGAAGAAGAATGCACGTGATTGTTGACCCGGCGGGGCTAGGGAGCGGGAGAGATATTCGGCCGGGGTGCGAATTGTATCGGCCAAACGGACCCGGCAGCGGGGTCTAAGGGGGCGCAAAAAGCCATTCTTTCTGCGGGGCCCAACGGACAAGCTGGCGATGAGCCATGCTAGCGGCCCGCCACGAACTATTTTGAGAGTTCGCCGAGGTCAATGGTGGTTCCTTCGCCAAGCCCGTTCTTCCAGTCCAAACTTGGCTGGTAGTAATCCAGGGCCATAACGCCCTCGCGGATGCTGGTTACCACGACGCACGAGCGACCCATGCGTTGGGCATACTCAAGATCGCCCTTGCTTGGCCCCGCGTACTCCGCGTTCTTCTCGATCTGAACGTGGAAGTGGTAATGGGCGAGGGCGAGGTCGGAGGCACTCACCATTTCGTCGCTCGCAATAAACTTTAGGTCGCCCAGCCTCTGCGCGCTCCGGGGCATATATAACATAATCACTGCTCGTTCGGGCGATTGGCCTTGCGTGGAGGCGTCTCCGGCGGCTTGGCGGCTGGCGGAAGCCCCGCGACGATTCCACGCCAGCAGCCCTCCATACTCGGTGGTTCGGTCGGCGCGATCGGCCTGAGCTTGCGCAAAGAGCGTACTAACAACCTGCGGCTCGCGAATCGCTTCGTCTATTACCAGAATTGTCAGCACGTCTCCCCACGAAAGCTCGCCCTCCCTCTTTGCAAGCAGCTCGCTCTTGGTTACTGCCGTGCCCTTCTTGCCCTCGATTACCGTGCGTGGGATAAACTTGCGGGACTTCATTCTCGCGGACAGGAGTTCGAGCAACGCAGCGCGATCGAGTGTTAAGTACTCGCGGCGATGGACCATCGCCCACCGGATAGGTTCGGCATGACGTAACATAAGTGGCGAGGCCGGCCCCGTGAAGGCGGTTGGTACCATTGCCACCGCCTCCGTCGCTTCGCGCCACCAACTGGCATTATCCTTTCTCGCCGGGTTCCTCAAGCTTGAGAGCCAGGTAAGCTCCTCGCCGGTAATCGGTAGGCAACGTAAATCTTGTTGGCACGCGCGGATCGCGTTTATCACCGAGTCTTCCTCGCTTCCGCTGCTCGCGCTGCGGAGCATCTCGCCGCGCGTGGCGCCGGTTTCGTCGATCCGCGCGAGCACATTCCACGCATCCGCGCGATACCGCATCGTCCAGTCGATTCTTTCAGTCGGTGGCACCACGGGTGGCTCCACAAATACGCCGAACACCACTTCATCCACGGTCTTTCCGGGATGTAAGTCTTGCAGGGCTGCACGCTCCACGCGATCGCTTTCATCCACTCCCGGCAGCGTGCGCGAATAGGCCCGGACGATGGCCGGAGTAAAATCTTTCCACCCCTTCATCGCGGCGTTCTTGCAGATGGCGACCACCACTTCACGAGTCGCTTCTTTGGGCAAAAGTAACTTTGCAAGCTCTTTGCCATCCTCAACTACGGCAGGATCCGAATCATTAAGCATGCTATCTACGACCGCAGCGCGTAACTTTGGCGGCTGCGAGAGCGTCCAGGCGATCTCTTTATAGACATCACGCGGGGCGATTAGGCCGCCTTCCACTCTTTTGCCTGCGCTCTGTGTCTCGCGGAGGATTTCAACGGCCATCACACGCTTGGCCGCCGACTCTCGGACATCGCGGACCACTGTCAGCGGGCCTTTGTCGGGCACAGTCGAACAGCCCTGACCGATCATCAAGCCAGCCAGCATAATACAACCGCAGGCGGCCGTGCGGAGCGCAGCAAGACCCGCCGAAATAACCTCTTTGTGCATAGCCCATCGTACACCTTTCTTCAGCGAGCGGTACTGGTCACAAGCGACGCGACGCGAGCGAAGCGAACGCGTAAAATCCGCACTCTCGCATTGCACTTCCGCCGCTCGCCCCTCAAGCTCACTCGCCCATGGCCAAAAAATCTATTGTCACTGCATCCCCCGTTTCGACCGCCACCCCACTTACCTCCAAGGTGCGAACCGAGGTGGACAGCATGGGCGAGATGAACGTGCCGTCGCACGCACTCTATGGGGCATCAACCCAGCGGGCAGTGCTTAACTTCCCCGTCAGCGGTCGGCCGGTTCCATTTGATATGATCGCCGCGTACTCGCTCATTAAGGCGGCCTGCGCGAAAGTAAATCTCCGGCTGGGCCGGTTGAGCACCAAGCGAACCCGGGCAATCGTCGATGCATGTGGCGCGATAGCCCAAGGTCTGCCCGAACATGGCGGCTGGGCCGCGCATTTTCCCGTTGATGTGTTCCAGACCGGTAGCGGGACCAGCACCAACATGAACGCTAACGAGGTGATCGCCAACCTCATCTGCCTCGCAAGCGGGGCGGCTATTGGCTCTTCGAAAGATCTCGCTTATCTTAAGTCCGGGGGCGTGCATCCCAACGACCATGTTAATATGGGTCAGAGCTCCAATGACACATTTCCAACCGCCATGCACGTCGCCGCAGCCCTTGCGATTCACCGCCAACTTTTGCCAGCGGTAACGAGGATGGCGTTAAAGCTAGAATCACAGGCGAAGGCTTGGGACGGCATCGTCAAGATTGGGCGGACGCATCTTCAGGATGCCACGCCTATTCGGTTGGGCCAGGAGTTCAGCGGTTACGCACGCCAGCTACGCAATGGAATTGAGCGGCTGGAACGGGCCCTCGTGACGTTAAGTGAACTTCCGCTGGGGGGCACCGCCGTTGGCACCGGTATCAACTGTGATGAAGACTTCGGCCCGATGGTCGCGGCGGAGCTCACCGCGATGGTCGCCAAATCAGCCGGCAAGAAAAGCAAAAATCCGCTTACTTTCCGCGAAGCTGCCAATCACTTCGAAGCGCAGCACGCCAAAGATGCTTACGTAGAAGCCTCGGGGCATCTGAAGACCTTGGCGGTTTCGCTCTCAAAAATAGCCAACGATATCCGGTGGCTGGGTTCGGGCCCGCGTTGCGGCATTGGCGAGCTTGTTCTGCCCGCCGTTCAGCCCGGGTCTTCGATCATGCCCGGCAAAGTGAACCCGGTGATTTGCGAAAGTCTTATTATGGTCTGTTGCCAGGTCATAGGCAACGACGCGGCGGTCTCACTTGGCGGTTTCGGGGGTGTCGGTTCGCTGCTAGATCTAAATGTGGCGATGCCCATGATGGCCGCGAACCTGCTCGAAAGTATTCACCTGCTCGCCAACGGTTGTGATATGTTTACGACGAAGTTGCTCGAGCAACTCAAGCCAGATGAAGTACGCTGCAAGAGCCTCATCGAGGGCTCGCTCGCCATGTGTACCAGCCTGGTGCCGGTGATTGGTTACGATAAGTCTGCGGCCCTGGCCAAGGATGCCTTCAAGAAGGGCAAAACCGTCCGCGACCTTGCCTATGAAACGCTCGTAGGCACGAAAGACACTGGGGGTAGGCAGATCACCCGCGAAAGTATCGACGGTTACCTTAACCCGTGGAGTATGACCCTACCCGGCGGCGGAGGAAGTGCGGGCGGATAAGTTGCGCTCACCGCTGATCCGCAGCAGGCTGCTCGGCGGGTGTGAGTGTTGCTTCGTCGATGCCCAGGTAATCCAGCATGTGCCGGTCGTAGCTTGCGCTGTCCTCGGGGCGGGAGAGATCAAGACGCAGCTCATTGATTACTTTGGTTCCTTGGCGGATCCATTCATCAAAGGTCTGCTGTGAAATATTCGCCGCGATCCACGCGCCGGTCGGACCTTTGAATGGGGCGCGTGCCATCTTTGTGCCCGGCTTTCCGGTTCGCGTACACATAAAGTCACCGCCTGAAGTTGCGGGTTGTGCGGCCGGGGTGGTGCGGGCGACGACGGGCAACGGGGCATCAAGCGATGTAAGCATCTCGCCCATCGCCTTCTGCGGCATGAAATCTCCTTTGCCGGAAGCGATCTTGAATCCAGCCGAGAGCACCTCTATGGCCTGGCTCTTGTCGCCACATTCGATGAGGGCCTTCGCCGCGAGCTGGTAGGCTTTTGACATCCCTGGGTTTATCTCGAAACAGCGGATGTACGCCTTAGCGGCGTCTTCATGACGGTTGGCTTGGGCGTAAGCACCTGCGAGACTAAACCAGGCCATGTCGTTATTGGGGTCTGCCTCGGGCCGCACCATCGTCTCAAACTGAGCGATTCGTTGATTGATATCCAGCATGAATGATTTTAGGTCGGAGAAGTCGGATGAAGCGCGTGCTCGGCAGTGAACCCTTGCAATCACTGGTACGATTGGCCGGAACTGGCGGATAGACCACCTCTTTTGCGCGCAAACTTCGCGGGAATAGATGGCCTTACACGGTATGATTGGAAGCATGGAACCGTCGCGGTACGCCGCGGCGGGCTTGGTGCGAGCGTTCGCTATGAGTAAAACAGAGTCGTCGCTAGCGGTTGATCTCTGCGGGATATCACTCCGCACCCCCGTGCTGCTTGCTGCGGGTACTGCGGGAACTCTTGATGAATACTCAGATGTTGTCGATCTTGAGCTTATCGGCGGCATCGTAACTAAATCAATCACCGTCGAGCCGCGATCAGGCAACTCAACCTGGCGGGTCGTTCCTACACCTCACGGAATGCTCAACGCGATCGGGCTGGCGAACATCGGTGTGAAGGCCTTTGTTCGTGAATACGGCCCGCGTGTTGCCTCGGTGCCCACCTCGGTGTTCGGCTCGGTATCGGAGTTCAGCATTGATGGCTACGTCAAGGTCGCCGCGGCATTTGAGGGAATCGCGGCCATCGTTGGAGTTGAGCTTAATGTCTCCTGCCCCAACGTCAATCACGGTTGCGAGTTCGGCCTGGATCCACCTCGGCTAAGCGAGCTTATCCGCAACGTTCGCGACGTTCTGAAAACCAAGCGTCTGCTCGTCAAGTTAAGTCCAGCCGTAATGGGGCTTCCGGGCGGGGTTGTTGCCGCCATCAAGGCCGCGATCGAACCGGGCGGACCCAGCGGCGGTCCGAACGGCCGACCGGGCGCGGACGCTGTTTGCCTAGCCAACACCGTCCCAGCGATGGCCATAGATGTACATACACGCCGGCCATTGCTCTCGCGTGGCGGTGGGGGCCTCTCCGGCCCTGGAGTACACCCGATCGCTGTTCGGCTGGTTCACGATGCTTATTTTGGAATATGTAAGCAAACTCAAACCCCTATCGTGGGAATCGGTGGCGTGCTGGATTGGCGAGACGCCGCAGAGTTTATCATCGCAGGGGCGAGCGCTGTCCAGGTTGGAACGGGGCTTTTCATCGATCCTCGCGCGCCAGTCGCGATCTCAAGGGGATTGAAAAAGTGGCTCGCATTTCACCGCTTTGGTTCGGTGGCTCAAGCGGTGGGGCAGGTCGCCGCTCCCGTCGATCCATCCGTGTAGTGGCAACGCAGAAACACGCCGCGGCGTTAGCTCGGCACGTCGCTACTTGATCTGCACGGACTTGGTGAGCTGCGCTTCACTCTGCGCATCCGCAGCGGTAACCAGAATTTTCTTACCCTTCAACTGCGACAATGCGCCAGGATATGTAAATCGCCGGATTGTCTGGGTTCCCGCCACCAAACCCGTGATGCTAGATTTGGTCCGTGGCATTTCCGGCGCGAAGGCGGTCAGGTTAAGTGTGCGGTTACGTCGGCCTGAGTTAGAGATAGCGACTTCAACTATCACGTCGGTATTCTGCGCCCCGCGCACAAAGTACGAAACGTCAATACTTAAATCTGCCAGCCCTACCTCCATCGTTCGGGCTACCAGCACCGGCTGATACTGCTGGGTTGCGGTTAACTCAACTTCCATTACGAAGTCCTTTGGGCCTACCTCTTCGGACGCACTAAACGATACCGAAAAGGGAAATCGCCCGGTGCTGCCAGGGGGAACGCTAAAGTTAAACGAACGCGGCGAAACCCGCCACGAGCGATCACGCACCGTCTCGTCATAACCTCCCGGCCGAAGAATGCTCATCTTACCGGAGATGGGAGAAGGCCACGGATTCTCAACGGTAAACTGAAGCTCATGACGAGCGTTATTTGATTCAAGCAGGCTCGGTTCTACCCGAATTCCGGCGAGAAATCGCGTAAACTCGATATCGATGCCTTCGATAAACACCGGCTGCGAGGTGGCGGGGACTACCACCTCCTCATGACCCAGATTATCTCGTTGCTTGGATGGGATTGTTACGTTTCCGAACATATCGACCACGCGGATCAGCCCCTGACCCAGCGAAGCCCGGAGCACCGCATCGTTAGGAAACGCCGTTTCATTCCAAAGCACCAGCGCACCTCCGCGCGGCGGGTTCGTTTCCGCGTCGGTAACGGGCGCGAGAATCCAACAGACAACCCCGGGCGGAACTGGAAACTGGCCCGCGGTGCGACGACCGACCAGTTGATCCACCGTACTTAACCAAGCCGGTAACTGGACTGTGGGTTGAATAGGGGTAGTTCGCGCAGCATCAAATTTCCACGGCTGTGAGATGTCAAAGCGGGGCAGGCCAACCGCTCCCTCGCTTTCGCCTGTCTGCATCTCGCTGGTCGCGACCGGGCGCCGATGGATCGTCGCCCAATAGGCAATCATTCGCTTGACGGTTTCCGATGCGATCGCCACGCGATCGTAATGGTCCTCGGGCAGGGGCGGAACAATTACCGCATCCGTCCCGATCACCCGCTGCCCCCCCCCGCCGTCAATCAACGATGTAACATAAGCTTCAATTTGGTGCGGGGTGCAGATCGGGTCAGCGACCACCGCCGCCATCACCGCCCCCGGCACCGCTGGCAGCAATGTCATGGCGGGAAGTTCAACCGGCAGCACCACGCGGGCGGCGGAGACGAACGAGGCGAGATTTTTCGCTACCAATGCAGCCTCTTCAGTAACCTGTGGACGTAACTCAGGGCCAAAAGCATCAATCGTCCGACCGATACGCCAGGTGGAAACCCGTTGGCCGTACCGATCAAGGAGCGGCGCGATCAAGGGAAACCAGACCGAAGTATTCTGCTTGCACATCGCCCAAGCATCAGCGGGCACAATATGTAGCGACGCCGCGATGGCGTCGGGCACGGGTCCGATGCAAAAAATTACGTTACGATCCGCAGCGAGGAGTCGGTCAAGCGACGGCGTAAGGAGCTTCGCGTGAGCCATCGCCCGCGCGGCGGTAAGTTCCCGGTGCAGAACCGGGATTGTAAGTGATCCGGCGGAAACCTGATCGGCAACGTCGGCCACATAACTCAGCGCGGCCGCGTCGGTGTCGGACACGTCAATCCCGAACTGAGCGCGATCGGTGTGCTGCACAGAGAAGCGGCGGAGAGAACCATACTGATCGCGCGATCCACGGGCCGGGCGGATGGGAATATAACAGAAATCGGTCGTCGATCCCCCGACGCTGTTGCCATTGCTTAAGATGTCCAGCCTGCACGAGTACCAGCCGTAGCGGGCGATTGTGGGTCGCCAAGATGTCGCGACCAATTCCGCCGGAACGCTGAGCGTCTTCTTATCTATTATACTACCCGTCCAATCAGAGACGGTTAACAACGCCACCAGTGCTTCCCCCGTCATATCGCGCACAGATACGTGGACCTCCGGCGCTTGCGGCGCTTCAACGATGTTAACAGGGCTGCCAAGGGAAAGCTCGACCTTTGGCGGCTGAGAGATCGAAACATTATCAAAGTAGGCCCCCGCGCTCAGATCCTGAAGCCAAATCTGGTACTCGCCGATCGTTCCCTGCCGGAACTGCTGCGGCTGGAGCACGCTGAGCTCAACCTGGAGGTACGCCGCGTCCGTGTGACCGCCGGGAACCTGTAATGCGAGCGTGCGCCACTCCGCCGATGGTGCTAGCGACACTTGGTATTGGCCGCCCATGATCGGACGATTCGCGCTGTTCAGCACCCGCACCGTCAAAAACGGTCTTGCGTGCGTAAGTTTGCTGGCCCTCACCTTCGTTGTCACAAGATAGTTAGCATCCTGAAATATTGGGATCACGCCCGCACTGAGAACAATTGAGGTGCCTCCGCCGCGTGTGGGCAGATATACGCTCCCCTCGCCTTCAAAGGCGCAACCCGGATCTTCGGCCGTGAACGTTAGCGCCGCCCTGTTCCATTCCGGAAAACCAGGCCGCCGCACGCCCAGCGGGTTGTCCTGAGATCGGAACCAGTTCTGTGGCACCTCGCCGGGATTGCTCTCGCGCTCCTCAAAATTGAAGAATGCCACCACTCTCCCCGCCGCGGCGGGACGGATCGGCGCATCCGGCTCCGGCAGCTGACCCAGGGCCGCTGCGGTGAGAAAAGCGAACGCAGCGCCAGGAGCGGTGAGCTTAAAAAGAGAATCGGGGGGCACATCCAGATATCGGCGAAGACTGCGTGCGAGGGCGGCATGAGCACCCCATGTTTCGGGGCGGCGGGTCGCGGCGGCCCCTTCCACCGAATCGTGGGAGGAAGGGGGTGAGTTGAGAAGGGGAACTGGGTGGTTTTGGTGTGTGGGTGTTTTTTTCTTCCGTGTATTTAATCATTTACATGGTTCAGTTGAGTCATACCTTTAATATAGGACGTAATGTCGTTTTAATGTTGTTAGATTTCTAATGCCATACTTGGCTCATGGCCAAGCAGATTAAGGAGTTTCGAATGAACCTGCATAAGTTTGGTAAATCGTCTTTTTGCATCGTTGCTTTGGCCCTAGCTTTGTTTGCACCGGCTCATGCCCGTGCTCAGGACGCAGGACCCAATTTCCCCGTGCAGGAAGTAAATCCTGGGCTGGAACTTCTCGTTCTTGTTGGTGATGGGGCGGGGATTGCCATCGAAGTGGGAAAGAATCTCCCAGACATTTACTTTAGCTTTCAATGGGCAAGCGAAGCGGATGGTGGCCCGGTCATTTTTGTGAATGGCAAGGCTCTAGAAACCGAGATGGTTTCTTACCAGTTTGATCGTATCCAAGTTGTGAGCCAGCTTGAGCAGGATAGAGAGCTCTTAACCACGTTCACGATCTCGGATGAGATTCTCTACGTTCAGGTCTCTGACCTCGACGAAAAGCACGCTCTGCGATTCTTAGTCGTAGTCGATGAAGACGGAACTTCTATGCGGGCTGATAGAACCTCGGTTTGTAAATGTTGGGGAGGAGATGCAACCACCGTCAAAACGGAATGTACCGCCGCCCAGTGCAATGATGCAGGGACTACCTGTAACTCAGCAGGATCAGCTGCGTACTGTGAGTGGCGAGCACAGCCTAAGCTGGGAGTACTTGGCGATGTCATCAGGGTGATTTTTCCCCCGACCTTCGTCGAATGATTTGCGATAACGCTAAGTCCTTACCACCTGCTCGACAGAGCAATCCCCTCCAATTTCGGGGCGGGTCTTTTTATGTGACCAATACTCAAAAGATTATAATTTTAACGTAGCATGTAAGTTGTCAGTAACCACGTTGTTTTGGGGGTTTTCCATGAGAATATCTGTGGCTTTGCTCGCAGTGCCGTTGTCATTTTTTTGTCAGCCAGAGTCTCCCCCGTATTCCGGTCCCCCCGATTATGTTCAATCGACGGCGGGTCAGGAAATTCCTCCTAACAAAGAAAAGGGCAATTCCGTAGAGCCGACTCGCCTTTCCAAAGACAGGATCGCGGAGGAGGTGGAAGCAGTTCTTCGAAAAGGGGTTTTCCTGAGGGTTACTACTACTTTTACTATGGAAATGGTAGATGGTTCAAACACACCCCTGCCCTACGGGAAGGGACCCTACATTATTAGGTCTATGTTCGCTAAAGACCATGTCAGGACTTCGATGTTCGAGCTTTCTGAATGTGATGTAAGGGTAGAAACTCGTCTGTTCGACTTTGCTTTTTATGACGGCAAGGCATATGAGCGTCTGCCAAGCATGGGGAGTTATCCGCCGTACGAGTATGTCGAACCCAACATAAATCAAAGATATACCCACGGTGCATCAGATATCGTTCTTCCGTTTGATCATGCCTGTGTGATGGGCGGTCATCTGATGAGTTGGGTCGGCGCTCCGGTTGACACAGCACGTCGATATGTAGATACGGCTGGTTCGATGAGATGGAAGATTGATCAGGGGGTTCAAGAGGCTGATGCCGTGGTGGACGGGCGGAAATGCTACGTCTTCAAACAGCAAATTCGGGCACTACCGCTTTTGTCCCATCAGGTTTTTGTGGACACAGAGACATTTTGTGTTCTTCGTTGGGTCACTTTGCACGACGGCCTAAAAAAGGACCGAGTGACCAGTTTCAAATTCTCTGACGCGGTTCCCGAGGGAACTATCTGGTCGATCCAGGCGGAGACTCCGCCCACGAAGTAGGTGTTTTCTAGTCTCACTGCACGCAAGGGCCCCGATCATCGCAGGATGACCGGGGCTTTTTCTTGGGTTGGTTATCGTCTTAAAGCCGCGCTTATTCGGTGTATTTGTCACTCAGGTCAGGTCACAAAGATTTTTTATTTCACCGCCATCTCAAAATTGTTCGGGCGTACTTACAGTACCATCGAATATGGCAGATCCGCGCGAAACTCCCGCAATGCAGCAGTATTACCGCTTTAAGCGGCAACACCCAGGTTGCGTCCTGATGTTTCGCATCGGGGATTTTTACGAGATGTTTGATGAAGACGCCGTCAAGGTCGCCAAGGCCATCGGCCTCACGCTTACGCGACGCACTGAAGGCATGCCCATGTGCGGCCTGCCTTACCATCAGTTAGATGTGTACCTTCGAAAACTTATTAGTGCGGGCTTTCGCGTGGCGGTCTGCGAGCAATTAGCAGATGCGAGCCAAGTCAAGGGAATCGTGCCCAGGGGCGTCACCCGAGTCATTACTCCGGGAACCGCGATTGATGAATCGCTATTGGGTGGTGAAGCTGTCAATACGCTCGCAGCGGTGATCTTTACCCAATCGGGTGATGATTCCGCCGCCAGCATCGCGTGCATCGAAGTTTCCACCGGGGAGTTCACGGTTGCGAGTTGCGAAGCAACTGGACTGATAGATGAACTGGCCCGACGCGGCACGCGCGAGTTGTTGTTCGTGGATCCCGGCGATGGTGTCGCCCCGCCGCGTGTTAAGCGGGTCCTTGACGGGCTTAATATTTCCGGTACGGCGCGGCCCGCGTGGCAGTTCCGCACGCACGAAGCGCACGAAGCCTTACGTGAGCGATTCGGAATCGCCTCGTTTGAGGGATTTGGAATAGAAGCCTCTGATCCGGTCCTGCAGGCTGCTGGCGCTGCGGTCCGCTATCTTAAGGAAACCCAAACCCTAAGCGATGAGGATGCTAAGTTGGTGGGTAACGTCACGATCGGTCGCGCCACGCTGAATCATTTACGACCGCCTCGCCTTGAGAATGCTGAAGCGGTCTGTGTAATCGATGCGGTGAGTTTGCGTTCCCTGGAAGTTGAGCGGACCATGCGGTCCGGCGGAAGCGGCGGCGACTACGCGGGCTCACTCCTTGGCATTTTCTTAAGCCAGGGGTTGGTAAGGACGGCCATGGGCAAGCGGATGCTGCGCAACTGGCTGTGCCGACCGTTACGCGACCGTCATGCAATCGTCGCGCGGCAAGCCTGCGTAACTGCGTTTGTGCTAGAGCGTGTGCTGGCGTCGCATGCCGTTGAGGCGCTGTCAGAGGTGCAGGATATAGCGCGCATCGCCGGCCGCGTGGCGATGGCCCGGTGTACGCCGCGCGATCTCGTTGGCTTGGCGAACTCGGTCCTGATGGCCGCAAAACTGGGCGAAGTTGTGCAAGGCTGTGTTCCGTTTAGCACAGTTGCGACAGCCCTGCGCAGCGCGTGTGAACGCACGCGAGCCTGGGCCGAGCGTGCGAAGGCCTGTTGCGTCGATGCGCCGCCGACGCATCTACGCGATGGTGGCGTTTTTCGTGATCAGGTAGATAGCGAACTGGATGAGTGTCGGGGCTTGCAACAGGATTCGTCGCGATGGCTCGCCGACTACCAGGCAAAACTAGTTACGATGTACGGCTTGCCGAATCTCAAGGTAGGTTACAACAGTGTGTTCGGTTACTACATCGAACTACCCGCCAGCCAGGCTAAACAAGCTCCGCCCGAACTCGTTCGCAAGCAGACACTTAAGAACGCAGAACGATATTCCACGCCGGAACTGCGAGATTACGAAACCCGCGTGTTGAGCGCCCAGTCGCGCGCTCTGGAGCGAGAACGCCAGCTCTTCGCGCAGCTCTGCACTCAAGGTGCAACGTTACTTGCGGACTTCGCAGTTATTGCTGAATCGGTAGCCGAGATTGACTGTTACAGTGCGATGGCGGAAAAAGCCGTGAAACGGGGATGGCGAGCTCCAGAAATGGTTGATGAGCCTTCCCTTAACATAGTTCAGGGAAGGCACCCTGTTCTCGATGAGTTGCTCGATGGCGAGCTCTCCGGCTTTGATGCAGGGGCACAGAGTGGGAGCGACGGTGCCCGCTTCGTTCCCAACGATATCACGCTTGGTTCGAGCGATGAAGCCAGTCTGGCACTCATTACTGGCCCAAACATGGCCGGCAAAAGCACCTTTATTCGGCAAACCGCGCTCATTGTTCTCCTGGCCCACACCGGCAGTTACGTTCCCGCCCAGAGCGCGATCGTTGGCATCACCGACCGCATCTTCACCCGCATCGGCGCAGATGACGCGCTCCACGCTGGCCAATCAACCTTCATGGTAGAAATGGTCGAAACCGCAAATATAATTAATAATGCTAGTCCCTCAAGCCTGGTCGTTCTGGATGAAGTTGGGAGGGGCACGAGCACCCTCGACGGTCTGAGCCTCGCGTGGGCAATCGTTGAACACCTCGCGGGCAACACCCCCGCAGCTCCGGGCCCGCGCGTGCTCTTTGCCACGCACTATCACGAGTTAACTCAACTGGAGGAGCAGTTAGAGGGCCGCGTCAAGAACTTGCACGTTGCCGTCCGCGAGTGGCAGACCCCCGCACGCGATGGCGAAGAGTCACACACTGAGATTATCTTCCTTCACCGCATTCTGCCGGGCAGGGCCGATCAAAGCTACGGGCTTCATGTTGCTCGGCTCGCCGGGATGCCCCCCCGCCTCATCGCCCGCGGCCGCGAAGTCCTCGCATCGCTCGCGGTTCATCACGCCGCCGCAGCGGACGATGCGGGCCAAATCGCGGACAACGGTTCTGCCAAACTGTTAAAGTCTAAACGAGCAGAACGGGGGCAAATGTCGCTCTTCCGCGAGTACGTCGCTCACCCTGCGGTCGCGGCGATTAAGGAGATCAAGCTCGACCTCCTAACACCCATTGAGGCATTCGATACGTTGCGCCGACTGAAAGTAATGGCCGATGATGCGACATAAGTCACACACGGACCTGGGAGTGGGTGTGAGCCGCGGCGTCATTTCCGCTGCTTTGCTGTTCTTAGCGGGTTGCCAGACGCGCGTGGTGAGTTACGACAGTTTCTTAACCGGTCTTCCCGGTAGCGAACAGCAACTCCCCGGCGGCCGCAAGATGGGTGATTACATCGACCCGACACGCGTACGGGAAGATCAACTTGTAAAAAACGAACCGGGCACTGAGAAAAAAAAGCTCGTCGCCAAGAGCGGCCGGCATTTGATGATCCACATTTACAACACAATCGACGCGGGAGATGTGGATCTCTTCACGCAGCAGGTGCTGAGCACGAAGTCAAAGAACGAGTTCGCCGAAAAAGGTGTTGATCCGCGTGAAGGGTTTGACTTCCTGAAGGCACATCAGGAAGATCTCCAGATACTCTTTTCATTAATGCCCGCCGGTGAAAACACACCCGGGCTGCGCATGATGCCCATGGGCGAGGGCGTGCAACGGGTGGCCCTTGATGGCATCATGGCCAAAGGGCTCTACTGGAACGGCTTTGATATGATTCAAGAACGAGGAAACTGGAAACTCAGGTGGATGGTGGGTCCACAACGCTACGAACGCTAAGTGCCCGCAGAAGATAAGCAAGCATGGCAAAGAAGAAGAACGAAGTTAACGCTCCGACGATCGAAAACCGCAAGGCCAAGTTCGATTACGTCGTGGAAGAGACGCTCGAGTGCGGAATCGTGCTGGTCGGGAGCGAAGTCAAGGCCGTGCGGGCCTCGCAAATTTCGCTAGGCGAGGGGTACGTTCACGTCACCGGTTCTCCGCCCACGCTGACGCTGCTCAATGTAAACATAGGCGAATATTTGCCCTCGGGCGCTATGGGGCACAAGCCAACCCGAGCCAGGGTGCTGCTGGCGCACTCTAAGGAAATTCTCCGCATCGCCCGTAAGATGGAAGTAAAAGGAATGACGGTCGTGCCGCTTAAGTTATATTTTAAGGATGGGTGGGCAAAGCTTTTGATCGGCGTTGCCAAGGGTAAGAGCAAGGCCGACAAACGCCACTCTATCGGCGAGCGCGAGGCCCAGCGCGATATCGACCGCGCGATGTCAAAGCGTTTGCGGTAACGTAATATATTAAGTCGGATTCACAGTTCAGTCGAGCCCCGCGAATATTAAGTTATGCCCAACGCCAAGAAGACCGCGAGGGGCGCACCGTGACACCGCCCAGGGTTCGAGGAAGAAATCGCCGTTTTGTCGCGTGATCTTACTAGCAGTCGATTGAAATACTTGACGAACCATCGTCTTCGAGCAGTTTCAAACCCACGAACTGCCCTTCAAACCCCACTCAAAGTGCGCAGCGTCAGTCCCATTCGGTGTGCCAAGAGGTGCTTCAACAGCCTTCTAGCACCAACCTTGGTTCGCCGCCAGCTTGCAACTCATCCGCCTCGCACCCGCGAGCTCTTCGCATTGGTTGGCCACAGTCCGCTCATCGCGAGCTGGGCCTGATTATTCGCTTCACACTTAACATTACTCTTGTCCCTTCCCCGCTCCCGCATTTGCCTGGGTGGATAGCGTCACGGCGTTAATCCCCTCTCCGATGTGGGTCATCATCCAGTTAAACGAGGAACCATCCGGGGCGAATGCGATCACCAGATAGTTGCCGGGTGGAAGAGTTTCAATAGTTACAAGTCCGCTTGCGTTCACCGACCCCTGAATGTAAATGGTGCAGTCGTTGCTGTAGAGCTCAAATGTCGCCTTCGGCGCGGGCTCGCCCGACGGGTCGACAATCCTCACTGTAAGTGAACCTACGCTGGGCGGTCGGGGCGTGCTGCTGGCCAACACCCGTCCGGGTGTCCGCCAAGTCGCCGCCTTCGCTGATACCTTCCCCGCCGCACCTGCTACATCAATAAGTGAACCGGCCACGATGATCGCGGCGAGACAGACCCGGCGGGTCGTGGCGGAGATAAACATTTGAGATGCTGCGTTCATGGTGGTCTTCTTTCTTAAATAACGTTGGTTGGGCTGGGCTTACGTCGTTGGCGGGCGGTCTTTGCCGCCCTCCCGCATTCCTCATTTAGGAAAGCCACGGCCCGTCGGCCCACGCGCGCTGAATGTCTGAAATCTTCCCAAGCACCCGGTCAGAATCGCTGGCACGCCCTTCGCGTTAGTTCCCCTCATGCCCAGGCTCGGTTTCTCAATCGCACTGCTAATATTATGTTGCTCGCATGGTTACGCAACAACGGTCCGCGAGCTTACCCGAATCCGGGGAGAGGGCGAGTTCAAAATGGCCGGGATGGGCCTTGTCACGGGCCTGCGGGGCACGGGCGATGACGCTAAAGAAGCTATTGTTGCGCGTCCCCTTGCGCAACTCTTTACCGCCGCGGGCAATGAGCCGGGCAGCATGAAGGAGTTTGCAAAAGGTAAAAGCGTCGCCCTGGTCTGGGTTACATGCACCATCCCCGTGAAGGGAGCAGTGGCCGACGATCAGATCGATGTCCACGTTTCAACCTTACTTTCGTCCTCGAGCCTCGCCGGTGGAAGGCTGCTCGCTACCCCGCTTCGGGGGGTGCTCCCCGGCCAGCCGGTCTCGGCGATCGGTGAGGGCGAACTTATCATCGAGGACGTGACTAACTTGACCAACGCTCGCGTGCGACGCGGGGCACTGATGCTCGAAGATGTCCGCGGCCCAGAGCTGGGGGAGGTCTTTGATCTCATAATTGATGCTCCATTCATGGGATGGGCATCGGCTAACCAGATCGCAGGAGCCATCAACGGCAAGGCCGACCCGATCAGCAACGGCGTCGCAGTCGCCGTCGACGAGCGCACAGTCCGAATTACAATACCCAAGGCCGAGCGCGCCGATCGCTCCGGATTTCTGAGCGATGTCTTTAATGCTGATGTCAACCCCGCGCTGATGGATCTGCCAGCACAGGTGATCGTAAACCGTCGCACCGGAGCCATCATCGTAACTGGTAACGTGGAAATTCGTCCCACGGCCATCACACACAAAGACCTGAGCATTACCACCATAACGCCCACACCCGCCCCTAGCCTCGCCAATCCGCAGGTCACCAGAACTGGCTGGGCGGAGCTTAAAACCGAAGCAACTCCGGCAGAAAGTACTAAACTGGCAGACCTCATCGCCGCTTTCAAGCAGCTTAATCTCCCCGTCACCGAACAGATCGAACTCCTCCAGATGCTCCATAAGAGCGGCGAACTGCAAGGCAAACTGATTATCGACTGAGCAACCGCCCGTTTCAGTCCCGCACTCTAGCGATACACAACAGCAGGTACTCCACATGCCGGTCGACCCCACCTCTTCTCGCTTACTTTCGCTCCCTTCTCAACCGATTCTTGAGACGGCCCCCGCTCACCGTGTCGGGGGAGGCTTAAGCCCGTTCGCTCAGGCTTTGGGTCAGGCTCAACGTAACTCAATGTCTTCCCACGATGAAGCCAGCGTCGCCCCCCCTGGTGAGGCGCTTGATACGCCGATGACTCGCGCCCGGCGCGGGGCAGAGCAACTCGTGGCAACCGCCCTCATCCAGCCGATACTCCAGCATCTAAGAACTTCGAACAAAGCCGCGGCTCCCTTCGGGCAGACCCAGGCCAGCAAGACGTTTGGAGCGAAGTTGGATATCGCCGTTTCCGAATCGATCACTCGTTCGGGGAACTTTCATTTGGTCGACCGCGTCGCCAAGACTCTGGCAGCGCGGGCCGCAGGCGGAGCCTCGGAAGTGTCGGGTAGTACCGAACCTCTCGGTACAAGTGTAACACAACGGCAGGATGTCGTTTTACCCCAGGAGATAACAGGTCATGGCAGCATCGACCGGCCATCGCTCGCCCGCTCAGGGCGATAGTGTAATATCAAAGCTTACCGCAGGCGGCACGCTCGCGGGGGCGCTCGAAGGACTGTTGCTTTCGCTGCTCCAGGCCCACGAGGATGCCCGGCGAAGCATAAGCGATCAGCGCAGTGCGCTCCGTGCGGGCGATGTAGTAGCGCTGAGCCGCGCGATCGCACAGGCAGACTCCGCCGCGGCAGAGCTAAGCAAGCTCGATCGAATCCGCCGCGAAGTCACCGTGCGGGCCTGCGCAGCCTTCCCATCACTTTCGGCCGCGGCCAAGAACCACAGCGTAACGCTGGGAATGATCGCCGCACACATGCCGCTCGCGGCTCAGCGAGCCCTAGCCGCACTCTGTCAACAAGTGCGTGATGTCGCCACGACCCTGCGCGTGGAAGCTGCCAGCGCGCACCTCGCCGCGGCTTCGCTCGCGGGCCACATTGAAGCGGTGGTCCGCCAGGTAGGACGTAAGTTAAGTCACAGCGGGACGTACGGAAGGCGTGGCGTCGTTGAGCACCGCGAAGCCGTCGTCTCATCCCTCGATATGCGGTCATAAGCCGGAGCGCGTTTCATGAGCCTCACCGCAGCATTACAATCCGGGCGCAGTGCCCTCGCCGCCGGTCAACTGGGAATCCAGGTTGCTGGCAACAATATGGCCAACGCCGCGACGCTCGGTTACTCGCGCCAAGTTGCAGATCTTGAATCACTCCGCGGCGATCAGAGCACGGCGGGTGGCGGTGCCGGGCGGGGCGTCCGCGTAACAGGGGTCCGTCGCCAAGTGGATGATGCACTCGCCGCACGATTGCTTGGAACCTCCTCAGACGCAGCCGCGGCGGGAACTCAGCAGCGCATCCTGCGATCGTTGGAGCAGACCCTGGGCGAACTCGGCGAAAACGACCTCTCCAACGAGCTTTCCGGCTTCTTTCAGGTTCTCAGCGAGCGAGCTAATAATACAAAGAGCAGCTCCGCTGTGGTGCAGCAGGGCGACAAGCTCGCTGGCTTCATTCGTTCGATGCGTAGCGAGCTGGTCGATCAACGTAAGCAGGTGGACCAGGAGATCGGCGGTGTTATCGCCGGTGCCAATAATCTGCTTACGTCCATCGCTCGATATAACACCGCAATCTCAGCCGCAGAAGGGAGCGGTGCTACCGCCAACACGCTGCGAGATCAACGCCAGGAATCACTCCGGTCCCTCAGCGAAATGATGGAAATTTCGTATGTGGATCGTGGCCTGGGCGGGATCGATGTACTTGTCGGCTCCGCACCCATCGTGCTGGGCGAGAACGCAAAGGTGCTCGAAGCGCGCCGGGTGACATCCGGAGGTGAAACGACCGTAAAGATCTATACCGCCGGCGACCGAGGCCAGGAACTTACGATCACCGGCGGCCAGGTCGGATCTCTTTTACTGAACCGAGAAGGGGCGATCGATGCCACCATCGCCAAGATTGATAAGCTCGCGGCTCAGCTTATCTTTGAAGTCAACAAGCTCCATAGCACCGGCACCACCGCAGCCGGGCTGCGCTCTGCCAAGTCCGATCGCGGCATCGCGCTCGCCGATCGTTCGCTCGCCATGAACTCGGCGGAAAACACTTCATTTTCCTCGCTGCCCTACGCCGCGCAGAACGGGGGATTTGTGGTGCAGGTGCGCCAGCAGTCTACCGGGGCGACACAGTCCGTGCGTATTAATGTTGATCTAGACGGGATCGCCGCCGATGGAAGCGCCTCCGCGATCAACGACTCAACTGCGGAGCAGATTCGTGCAAGCATCGGCGGCGTCGCCGGTCTGACCGCAACCTTCACCGCGGATGGTAAACTTGAGGTCACCCCCGACAGCGGCTTTACTGTTTCGTTCAGCGACGACTCCTCGGGCCTGCTAGGCGTTCTGGGCATGAATGCTTATTTCACGGGCACCGGCGGCGACTCGATCGCGGTCCGCCAGGATTTAATTAAAGATCCAAGCTCGCTCGCCACCGGGCGAATGATCGACGGGCAGTTTGTCGAGAACGGTACCGCCCTCGCGCTGGCCACTTTACAAACCACAAGTGCCGCAGGGTTGGGTGATGTAAGCATTACCCAGTATTGGCTGGAAACCGCGCAGATTGTGGGCGGTGCTACCGCAACGGCGACGAGTAATGCCTCGGCCCGCGCCTTGGTTCACGAGGCGATGGTCTCTCAGCGTGACGCCCTGAGTGGCGTAAATATTGATGAGGAGTCAATCAGCCTGCTGGACTTTCAACGTCAGTATCAAGCCGCCGCGAGAGTGATCTCAACTGTTGATCAGTTGACCCAGGCGCTCTTCGCCATGATATAACATGACATAACACGATATAACACGATATGACAGGCCGCAGTTTCTGCGCTCTGTACGCGGCCCGTTCCACCCGATCGCGATCTTTCTGCGCTGCGGCCGCGTCGATTCGTTACTAAGTCTTTGTGACATCTCCCGACCAATCATGCCACACCAGGCATGATTATATTGGCATACTGGTTGCGTAGTAGAATCTTGTGCTCGAACGTATTACCAACCAGATGAGCTCCCGAGTGTCGCTGCAAACGCTGGCGCGCACCAACAGTGCGCTCTTCGAGACTCAGCAACAGATTTCCACAGGCCGCGTGCTTCGGCACACCAGCGACAACGTCGCGAAGGCAGCGACGGTGGGGGTTCTCGATGACCGCTTGTTACGTTCAGTGCAGCTCATGCGTAACTATCAGCACGCGGGTAGCGCGCTGGGAGAGGTCGATTCAACGCTAGATGCCGCTCACGACATCGCGCTCGAGGCCAAGAGCCTCGCCTCGTCTCAACTCGCTGTGACATCGTCCGCTGGTGAACGGGCCAGCCAGGCCCGGGTGGTCGATGGCTTACTCCAAGGATTATTCACGATTGCCAACAGGCAGGGCGTGGCCGGTTATGTTCTTGGTGGATCGACCCCGAGCCGCACCCCGGTTTCCTCGCTTTTTGGCGCTTATCGCGCTTCGGGAAGCAGCGGGGGGTTGACTACCGATCTGGACGCTGCTAACTCGATCCCCATCACCCTTGGCGCAAGCAATCCAATTATATCGGGTGAAGCCCGCGCCATCGGCACGGTTGATCTGCGTCCCCGTCTTAGCGCGCAAACCCGCCTCCGCGATGTCGCCGGAGCCTTGGGCGGAGGGCTTCGAGGTGCAGACGGCCAGCCATCGACCGCAACCCCCCTTGGTTCGGTTAAGTTCTCCTTCGCGGGCGGCCCGCTTGAGCGCATCGACTTTGCGGGCTCCGATACAGTTGAAGATGTCCGGGTAAGAGTTGAGGCCAGCCTGCGCAGTTATGAGCAGCGCAATAATGTAACTATCTTGGATCCGGGCGGCGTGACAGTCGGAGATGACGGACTGCTGATCGACATCGCGGGTACCGGTGCCTCACCCGCGCTTGAGTTCTTTAACATCGGGACCGGTACGACCGCCGCCGACTTAGGGCTGACTGCGTCAACGCCGATACAGTTTACGCCCGCATCTTCAGTCGCCGGTGGACTTAGCCCTCGCCTCACTTGGCAAACTCCGGTGGCAGACCTGCGCGGCACAACCGGCCCACTGGGTAGTATTCGTCTGGGAAACGCGGGACGCTCGGCTGAAATTAATTTATCAAACGCGGTAACCCTCGGTGATGTCAAGAACATCATCGCTGGCGCTAATCTAGGTGCTCGCGTCGAGCTGAATGCCGCCGGCGACGGCATCGATATCGTCAACGAACTCTCCGCAGCGAGTAGTGCCTCGCTCTGGGTGGGTGAAGTGGCGGGCAGCGGGTCCGGCAACGCGGGCGACACTGCTACACGCCTTGGTATCCGCACGCTCTCCCCCCAAACGCGGCTTGAATCATTTAACTTTGGTCGCGGTGTGAGCATTGTTAACAACGTCATAGATCCCACCACGAATGAGATCCGGCGCAGCCTGAACGTGGACTTTGAGGTAATCGCGGGTGATTCCACGGGCTCGCCACTTTCAATCGACTTGCGCCCACAAGATACTGTGACCGTGCAGACCCTGCTCGCTCGCATGAACACCGAACTTGCCGACGGCCTCGCCGCGGCGGGGCTTCCCGCCGGGTCAATCACGGCGGGGCTCGCGGCGGATGGGAACGGAATTACATTGACCCAGTCGGCGGGCTTCAGCGGTCCCCTGACCGTGCGGGCGAGGAATAACTCACTTGCGGCGGAGCAACTGGGGCTGTTGGGCGGTACTTACAACGGCTCCAGTCTTACGCTGACCAGTCAGGATCGCTCACGAGTCCGTAACGAAAGTTTATTCACCGCACTCGCAGATCTTCGCGAGAGTTTGGCCGGAAACAGCCCAACTGGCATAGCACTTGCGGGAGAGCTAGTAGAATCAGTTATGTCTGATCTTGCGGAGTTACGCGGTGTGGTAGGCGGACATGCTCAACGGGTTGAAAGTGCCAGTTCGCGTGAAAGCGATCGGGCAGTCCTGGATGAGACGGTCCGCAGTCAGTTGCGAGATGTGGACTACACGGAGGCCGCGACACGGTTCTCCCTTCTGCAGACACAGTTGGAAGCGGGGCTTCGAACGACAGCCTCTCTCTCGCAGCGATCACTGTTAGATTATCTTGGATGAAACAATCGTTGGTGTACAGACGCCAACGTAATATCTGGCCGGGAGTTCGGTCAGCGGGCTTTGGTGTGGCGCGGCCGTCACACGAGCGACGTGAGCAGGTTTGGCCGGCGAAGCTGGAGCGCACGCCATGGAAGTGCGGACGACACGATTCGGACTTGTGGAGATCGCGGAGGACCGCATCATCACAATCCCCAAAGGACTGCTGGGGTTTTCTAAGCAGACCCGTTATTGCCTTTTAGAACTGGGCAGTGACGCTTGTTTCTTCTGGTTACAATCGCTCGACGATGCCGACCTGGCGTTTGTCGTAACCGATCCTAACCTGTTCGTGCCCGATTATGCCGTCCCGATCCGTCCGGATCAGATGGCAGAGCTTGGGTTACAACGCCTTGAGGACGCGCAGGCTTTCTGCATCGTCAACAAAGTGGACGACGTGCTGACCGGGAACCTTCAAGGTCCGCTGGTGGTCAACACGATCACCCGCAGCGGCGAGCAGCTGGTGCTCGCCGAGAAACGTTGGACTACGCGTCATACGTTAATTAGGGTCGGTACTCAGCAGCGCATCGCCATCCCCGCGTAGCGCAGCGTAACCATCGGGCGTCGTCGCGGCTTGGCCGCTTCGCGCGTGATCTGGTGACGGATGTTACCGGGGCCGGTGTGCAAGGCGCGGCGGTGGGCACGGACGTACAGCTACGAAGGAGTTTTCACCCGGTCGTGTTCAAAGCGCGCCCCGGTAGCACCCCTTCTACGCATGGCGTCCGCGGCGGCCGACGGCATGGGTAAACGGCACAGGGCTTGCGGTACTACGGATGGCCGGACAGGGACGACCGCGCATGTGATGCGCGGAGCAAGGAGCGTCAGAGATGTTGGTGCTGTCCCGGCAGCGAGACGAAATAATTATGATCGGCGACGATATTGAGATTACGGTCGTGGATGTGCGGGGCGATAAGGTTCGCCTTGGCATCACCGCACCCTCGAAGGTCGCCGTGCATCGTAAAGAAGTATACTTGTCGATCCTGCGAGAGAACGAGCAGGCAGCGCGGATCGGCAGCGAAGATTCGGCCACGCTCGATATAACTCTACTACCCCAGCACGCTCCTCGCGTGCGGGTGGGTGCCCCGAGCACCCAAAAAGAGGGCGCGCGGTTGCGGTCAAGCAGACCCGGGAACACAACTCCCGCTGCTCCGCAAACGAACGGGGTTGCAAGGTTGCTCGGAGGTCCCGGCCCCCCTGCCTCCAAAGCACCCAGGGATGGACCTACACAGATCCACAAACCGCAGTCGTACCGCAAAGCGATTTAACCAGGAATCAGGGAATGTAAGTGTTGGCCCGGCGGGTGTCGCCACGGCCTGTTAGTTAGTGCGGCTTGATTGAGCTTCATGCTCTTTCAAGCCGGCCGATACGGAAAGTTCAGCCTCAATCACGGAGGATTGTCATGGCTCGCATCAATACGAATATATCCAGCCTCATTGCGCAGCAACATCTCTCTCGCTCTCAGGGCGAACTCGGGGTGCGGCTCGAGCGGCTGTCCACCGGTTTGAAAATTAACCGGGGCAAGGACGACCCGGCCGGACTCATCATTTCTGAACGCATCAAATCCAACATCCAGGGTGTTGAGTCTGGCGTGAAGAATACCGAGCGGGCCAGCGCCATGCTTTCGACCACGGAAGCAGCGCTGAGCGAAGTAAATGATCTGCTCAACTCGATCCGCAGTCTGATGGTTGAGTCCGCCAACACCGGCGCCAACTCCGAAGCAGAACGCAACGCGAATCAGTTGCAGATTGATTCGGCGATCGAGTCGATCACCCGCATCAGCAACACCTCCTCGTTCGGCTCTCTCAAGCTGCTGAACGGCTCGCTCGACTACACCCTCTCGGGCTTGCGGACAAGCGCGGTAAGTATTGCCCGGCTTAACAGCGCGAACTTCGTGGGCGCCACCTCCCTCAGCGTCGAAGTCGACGTCGTCTCGTCTGCTCAGGTTGGCTCGCTCTACTACAACGGCAACACAACTCCCGCCGGTATCACACTGAGCTCGATGACGCTCGAGATCGCTGGCCCCAATGGCGTTCAGGTTATTACTATCGCCAGCGGACAGCCCCTCTCGAAGTTAGTCACCGCGGTCAACAACCTCACCGCCCTCACCGGTGTGGAAGCCTCGTTGATCAACTCGACGGCTAACTCAGGGATGGTCTTCCAAAGCAATGAGTACGGGTCCAACTCGTTTGTAAGTGTCAAACGCCTGGGCGGGCCGGGCCCCGCCAGTGACTCCTTTGACCTTTACAAGTTCTCCGGCGATCGAGCCATGAGCACGCCCACTCCCTTTGACTGGGCTAGTCGGCTTGGCTCGGGCGTCCTCATCTCCGGCGAGCGCGATGTGGGTAAAGACGTAACCGCCCTGATCAATGGTAATCTTGCAACCGGACGGGGTCTGGGAGTTTCCATCAACTCGCCAGCTCTAGGCTTGGACCTCACATTGTCCGAGAGCTTCGCCACCAGACCTGGCGCGGTCGCCACCACGTTCTCCGTCACCGGCGGTGGGTCGATTTTTCAACTCGGGCCGGATGTTAACGCGTCCCAGCAATCGACAGTGGGTATTCCTTCCGTCGCGGCATCGCGGCTTGGGGCCACGAGTCACAACGGCGCGGTGCAGTACCTCAGCTCGCTTAAGACTGGCCAGAATTTTAGTATCTCGGGCAACGTTCGAGCGGGTGATTTCAGCACCTCCTCTAACATCCTCAACCGCGCCATCGACGAAGTTACCGAACTGCGTGGGCGGCTTGGTGCCTTCGAGCGAAATGTGCTTAACACCAATCAGCGTTCACTTCAAAGTCAGTTTGAGAACCTCTCGGCAAGTGCTTCCTCAATACGCGATGCCGACTTCGCGTTTGAAACCAGCAAACTGACCCGCGCCCAGATTCTGACGAGTGCGGGAACCTCCACCTTGGGTCTCGCTAACCAGCAGAGCCAGCAGGTGCTTCAGCTACTCGGATAAGCCTACCTCCGGTGATTTAATATACTCGGTCAGTTACTTACTTCTAAAGGGCTCGCGTCAGCACGCAGGCCTTTTTTTAATTGCAATACCCTTTCGGCGGGTGTACGGCCGCCGCACTCTCTCCCTCAGGCATCGAGTGTAAGGACCGCGCCGCCCACCTCGTTGGTCGGGAACAAGTCTGGTAGGGGGCCACTCGCCGCCGCGTTGCACACGGCAAAGCCTTGGCTTCCCTCCCAATGCTCATAACTGCCATAGTGCAAGCGTTCGTTTCGCCACGCCGCGTCCACCTCGAAGAGCGGTCTGATCCGTTTATTCCGGGTGTAAGCCACTCGAACCCTTACAACGACCAGAAAACGCGTCTACTCATGGTTTTTTGTGGTCTTCGTGCCTCAAGCGACCCCTTTACTCAACCGATTCTTGGGTTGTCGCGGCACTCTCACGCCACGACAGGAGCGGCGAGAACGGATTCTTTCCGCTTCCAGTTGCAGTCCCGGGCCTTGTCGGTTCGGGTGGTTGTAAGTCAAGGGCCGACAGCGTCTATGGGGCGAGCGCCGTAACAAGGCCTCGCGACGCTCGGGCAGTCAAGAGTTCCCCACCAAGCACGGAGGTTGTCAATGGGTCGGATTAATACAAATGTTCAGTCGATGATTGCCCAGCGCGTTTTAGGTCAGAACAACGCAAGTCTTTCGACTTCGCTGGAGCGCCTAAGCACAGGTCTTAAGATCAACCGAGGTAAGGATGATCCCGCGGGCCTGATCGCCAGCGAAAACCTGCGCAGCGAACAGAAGGCATCCCAGCAGGCTATCTCTAACGCCGATCGCGCCGATCAGGTTGTTAATATTGCCGAAGGTGGCCTCCAGGAAATCAGCGGGTTGCTCACCGAACTTCAAGGTTTGGTCACCAACACCGCCAGCCGCGCAGGGCTATCCGCAGAAGAAAAGAACGCCAATCAGTTGCAGATCGATTCGATCCTGCAAACCATCGATCGCGTCTCATCATCCACTAACTTTCAAGGTATTAAGTTGCTCAACGGCAACTTTGACTTTAAGACCTCCAGCGTGCAGAGCGGCGTGACCGATTTCCGCGTCAACGCCGCGAAGTACACGGGTGCGTCGCTCTCAGTCGACATGCAGGTCACCGCGTCTGCTCAGCAGGGCGGCGTCTTCCTCTCGATGGGCGGCACCTCGCTCAACCTGAATACCGCGTCATCGTTCGTCATTGAAATCTCAGGTAGTAAGGGCAGCCGCGAGCTTTCATTCGCATCGGGCACTACGCTCGCCAAGGTTGTCTCCACGATCAACACCTTCACCGATGTAACCGGGGTGTCGGCGTCGCTCTCGGCGTCGGGCAGCACCCGCATCGGCCTGGGCAGCAGCGAGTTCGGCTCCGCCGAGTTCGTCTCTGTAAAAGTAATCAACTCAGCCGGTGTAAACAGCACTAACAACGGTGCTGGCGCAACCAACCGCGGTATTTATGGTCGCGGCTCGGCCACCTACAATACCGCATCGACCACGCTAACCAGCAACTTCGCCAACGCTACGAACGGCATAATTGATTATGGTCAGGACCTCACCGGCACGATCAACGGGATCGCAGTTACCGCCAAGGGCAAAACCGCACGTATTAACACCGACTTCTTGGATATCGAGATGACGCTCTCGACCGCTGAGTCACAAGGGCTTGGCAACGTGGGTGCGGGCACTTCCCCATCCATGTATGTCACGGGTGGCGGTGCGGACTTCCAACTTGCAGGCCGCGTTGACATCGCCGGTAAAGTTTCGATGGGCATCCGCGATGTTGCCGTCCGCAAGTTGGGAAATAGTTCGATCGGAACGCTTGACCGCCTCGCAAGCGGTAAAGTCAACAACGTCGTCGACGGCAACCTGAACGATGGACAGAAGATCGTCGCCGAAGCGATTTCGCAGGTCTCCGGCCTGCGAGGGCGGCTGGGTGCCTTCCAGAAGAACACGGTCGGTGCCACCATTCGAAGCCTTAACGTAAGCGTCGAAAACACATCCGCTGCTCAGAGCGTGATCCGTGACGCCGACTTTGCCAGCGAAACCGCCGCCCTCACACGGTCGCAGATTCTGGTCTCCGCCTCGACCAACATTCTATCGCTGGCTAACCAGCAGCCTAACTCGGCACTCCAGTTGCTCGGTTAATATCCGCCGCGGCCAAGTATAACGTAACACCACCCAACGCCCTTCCTCCGATTCGGAGGGGGGCGTTTTTTCTTGTTTCGTCAGCACGTACCGCCCGGCCCAGTTGTGGGGGAGTAAAAGTCCTGCTGTTCGACCGCCCCTTCAAGGCTGTGACCTTGAGCTTCGCCAACTCGACGTCTGCTTCCCTCCGGGAATTGGACGCGATGGGCACGCACCTCGCGCAGTGGCCGCCTCCGGCACCGCGTGGGTCAGAGCTTCGCAGAGGGTGATACCCTTGTTCACCGCCCATGCCCCGCACGCTTCCGCTGACCGTTCTGACCAATCCAATCAACCGCGCCGGCACGCCACTTAGTTTGGCCGCGCCCCCCAGCGCCGCGCCGGGGCCTAAAGAAAAATGCGGAGTGATCGGCATCTGGGGCCATCCGCGGGGAGCGCAGTTATGTTACCTCGGCCTTTACGCCCAGCAGCATCGAGGCCAGGAGTCTGCGGGTATCGCCGTGACCGACGGTGCCAAGCTCCATCATCACACCGGGATGGGCCTGGTTCCCCAGGTATTTGATGCGAGGCTGTTAACTGAACTCGATACCCTGGGGTCGGCGGGCGCCATCGGCCATAATCGCTACTCAACCTCGGGCGGCTCGGTCGCGTGCAACGCCCAGCCCTTGCTGGAAAATTACATCGGTGGACAGGTGGCTCTCGCCCATAATGGCAACTTAATTAATGCCGACCGCACGCGCCGGCGCTTTGAAGAAGCTGGCCACCTCTTCCACACCACCAGCGATACCGAAGTTATCATACACATCCTCGCAAGCCCCGCTCAGCAAAGGTCCCACGACCCGCTCGCCGCGACGCTCCGCTATCTGCAAGGGGCCTTCAGCCTGGTCTTCCTTTTCCCGGACCGCATCGAGTGCGCACGTGACCCGTGGGGGTGGCGTCCGCTGGTCATCGGAAGGCTGCCGCACCTGGGCACGGGCGAGGCAGGCCGCGGTCCTTATGTTGTTGCGAGCGAAACCGTCGCCCTTGATGTTCTGGGCGCGACACTCGTCCGCGAAGTCGAGCCCGGCGAGATAGTTACGATCAATGATTCGGGGATCTCCAGCCGCCGCTTCGCGGACCCCGCCCCTCGGCTCGCTCACTGCGTATTCGAGCACGTTTACTTTGCCAATCCGGCCAGCGTGGTCTTCGGCCAAAATGTCCAGGTGGCTCGGGAGCGAATGGGCGAGCAACTGGCGAGGGAGGCACCGGCTATCGCCGATTGCATCGCCCCCATGCCCGATTCGGGCCGCAGCGCGGCGCTAGGCTACTCGCGCATCAGTGGCACGCCCTATCGCGAGGCCATCGTGCCCAACCGGTACGTCGGCCGGACCTTTATCAAGCCTAGCCAGGATGCCCGCGCCGCCGCAGTGCGGCTTAAACTTAATATAATTGATGAACTCGTGCGAGGAAAGAGCTTGGTGATCGTCGACGATTCGATCGTTCGCGGCACTACCACCAAAGCCAAGATGGATCAGCTCCGCGCAGCGGGAGTGAAAGAAATTCATCTGCGCATCTCCTGCCCCCCTATCCGCCATCCTTGCTACTTCGGCGTTGACTTCGCCCACCGCAGCGAGCTGATCGCCAATGGCCGCACCGTCGAGGAGATTCGCCGGTACCTGGGGGTTGACTCGTTATATTATCTTTCGTTGGAAGGGCTGCTTTCTTGCATGAAGCACCCTCAACCTCAGTATTGCACCGCCTGCTACAGCGGCGATTACCGGCTAGATCCGCTCAACCCCCTCGCTGGCGAAGTAATCGAGCCGCAGCAAGCGACCATGTTTTGATAGTTGAGCACACGGAGGCAATCAACTCGGACAGCCGAGTCGCGTCGCGGACTGCTGGTCGAGGTTTTTGCCATCGATTACCACAGCTCGTCACGAAAAAAAATGCCCCGGGCCAATGATAAGCTAAAGGCAGAATTGGCGGGGGACTTCTCGCGCGCCTGCTTACTCTTCTTCGTCAAACAACCAGCGCCACTCCGGTAACACCGGAGACACGCCGTCAAGTGAGTAGACTATTGCGGAAGTCTGCCTCGTTGCCGAGGGAGATCTGGCACCAGATGTAACGCTAGATGAAATGCGCGCCGAAGGTTCGACGGCACGCACCCCAGCGGGTGACTGTACCGTGCCTCCCCGGTGTAGCTGAATGCCGCCGCGTCCCAGTGCTCCGGTGTTAGCCCCTGATGTAAGCGGGTAACTTAAAGCACCGGGAACCTGCACGGCCGCCGGGCCCGTTAGTGCGAGTGCTCGATACGCCTGTCCGGGCTGACCGTGCCGCCCCCATCTCGCCCAGTCTGCAACGCGGTCCCACCCTTGCGAACTGCAAGTCGTGCAACCGTCTGGAGCGGCGAGCCGCGCATCCGCAAATGTAAGCTCCAAGCGAGATGACGCCCCTTGGCCTTCAAGCACTAAATCCTTTTCCAGAAGCTGTTTGGTAAGCGACGTATAGGTATGCCCCGCGAGCGCATCCGCGGCGGTACCAATTCCGTCGCCGACGCGCGTCCCCACTTCCGACAGCAGATTGGGCACCCCGGTTGTCACCACAGAAGCAGACTCAGACGCGACCGGACGGTCACTTCTCGAAGCTTCGGGGGTTCGTAACTGTAACAATCCGATTACAGATAGCACCGCCACGCCCGCACCGGCGAACGCAAGGCGCCGCCCGCCCACCCTGCGCCTTGATGGACGCGGCAGGAAGACTCGCCGCTTCTCCACGCGCTCGATGATCGCGTCGGTCAAGTCGCGATGCTCGCCCGCCGATTCCGTGTGGTCACAACGCAACATGGACAGGACGCGCTGCGTTTCGTTGAGCCGCTCGACCAGTTGCGGATCGCGTGCCGCCGCCTCGGCGAGCTGGGCTTGTGCTTCATGCAGTTGGCCATCGGCCTCAAGGTCAAGGATGTAATTGATCACAAAATCCGCAGGGTCGGTGGCACCATTCACGCGAGAAAACCTTGCACTCGGAGTTTGTCCACTCGTGCCCGGATGACCACCAGTGCGAGGCTTTTGCCTCTCTCCGACTCCGCGCGGCACCCCGTGCGGATTCTGAGTGGGAGACGTATCAATATTTGGGGGATGTGACCGACGAGGAATCTTCACGACCAAACCTCCTGCTGAATCACCGATGAGCTGCCGTCAATGTCGGATTTCAGCGGAATCGCTGCGTGTATACCCGACCTGTGAAGGACTTCCGCGATTGCGGATTCATCCACCGCTTGCAGGATCGATGACTTTGAGTTGACAGGGATAGATCGCAAAACCACCTTGGGCTCCTTGACCCGCGAGGGGTTCCGCGGGGGGGCAGCGGCCGCCGCGCGTTGAGCGCACGCGGCCGCCGCGATGTTGCGCTCAAGCATCAAGTATTCATCTCGTAACTTAAGCCGCCCGCGAAAGAGGTGGCTTTTGACAGTGCCCTCGGGTTTGCCCAGCTGCGCAGCGATCATCCAGATCGGCCAGTCGTGTTGGTGAAAAAGCACCACGATCTCGCGCTGCTCGGGAGGCAATGTAAGTAATGCTCGCTGAAGAAGGGCTTTGGAGCGGTCGTTATTCTCATCATGTTCCATCCCGGAGCCCACCTCGGCGCTGGCCGCAAGCGAATCGCCCAGCCGATCCGAATCGGGAATCGGGCATTTCTTTTCCTGCATATTCAGGAAGACACGCCGGGCGATGGTAAAGAGCCAGGTCGAAAAACGATAGTTGAAATCAAATCGCTCGAGGTTAAGAAGTACACGTGAAAAGGCTTCCTGGGTAACATCCTCGGCCAGATCGTCGCGTCCGCACAATCGCTTAATGTAATGATAAACCCCGCCTTGGTACGCGCGGATCAACGCCGTCGCCGCGTCCAGGTCGCCCTTGCTCGCTAGTTTGATTAACTTTTGCTCGCGGGCGCGGCTCATATGCTGCGCGGACCCTGGCCGTTCCTCTTCACTCCCGACGGCACTGTTCACTCGCATGCTCATCGTTTGCTCCGACCTTGTTTGGTCCGACCCTACCGCCCGACCCATCGCCTACGCACGACCGCGACTCTGACCCAAGTTAACCACGCACGCTCAAACGGTGTGGCCCGCAACCCGCACTATTTTTGAGCGTTGCGCGGGTAACGCCGCGTAGTCACCCAATAGGCTATACCAAGCTCCCCGCCGGTGGGTTGCGATACGGTAACAGAATTTTTTGAGGCGGGCTCACGGTCAGTAGTCGCCCGCCGACGATTCGTTGCTCAGCACAGCCGATTTTTAGGAGGCCGCAAATTCTTAACCACGAGCCAGCCCGGCAGCGGCCCCCGCCAAAGGCCCGCGGCGGAAAACCAGAAAAGCCCCCGCATGAAGCGAGGGCTTTTTCACTGATTTACTGACAATCGGAGCGTTGCAAGCGCACTGGGGCCTAAATCAGCCGCAGACGTGGGCAGTTCTTAGCGATCGCGAGGATCGATCCCCATCCCCTTGCGGTCGGGGTTCGCTGGCCGCGTGGGCGGAGTAAACGGATTACGTTTCACCTCATCCAACAGGTGCGTGATCGCAGCGTCAAGCTGTGGATCTGTCCCATCGACCATCTTCGCAGGGTCGTCAATCACTTCGACATCGGGGTCAACGCCGTGCCCTTCCACGCCCCAAGTACCGTCGAGCTCGTAGAACCCGAAGCTTGGTACCGCCACTCGGCCGCCGTCGATCAACGCGGGGTACCCGCTAATCCCCACCAAGCCGCCCCATGTCCGAGTGCCGAAAACCTTGCCGACTTTTTCGTGTTTGAACAACCACGGGAACATATCTCCGCCCGAACCGGCGAGACCATTAATTATCATGGCCTTGGGGCCAAAGTGCCCGTCGGGTGGCCAGGCCCAGTCGTTCCCGTTGCGGCGGGCCCAAAAGTTAATTGGTTTGCGATTGAGCATCTCGATAAACCGCGTGGGAATCTGCCCGCCCCCGTTCCAGCGATCGTCGATGATCAACGCCGCCGTGCCACGCTGGCCGATGAACTGCCGCCAAAGGTCGCTCTGGCCATCAACCCCGGTGTTGGGAACATAAATATAACCGACCTTCCCACCCGATTTTTTGGCGACATACTCGCGCTTGGATTCAATCCACCCGCGGTAACGGAGCACGCCTTCGCCGCCGATGGGCGTCACGAGCACTTCGCGTGCCTTGTCGTCCAGCGTGGGGTTGGTGCCCACCGTGATTGATGTAACTTTGTCGGCGGTCCCCAGGAACGCGGCGTAGACCTCTTTGCTGGTATCTATCTCTCGCCCGTTGACGGCGAGCAGGTACTCGCCCTCTTTTACATCCACGCCCAGCTTGGCCAAGGGCCCCCGAGCGTCGGTGTCCCAGTCCGCCCCGCCGTGAATCTTGACGATTTTGTAAGCCGTGCCCGCATCGCTCTTGGTCAGTTCATAATCGCAGCCGAGCATCCCGACGTTTACCGAAGGTGTCCCTTCCTCTGTGTCGCCCATGCTCGTGATATACGCGTGACCGATGTTAAGTTCGCTCACCAGTTCGGCTTGGATGAACGCCACGTCTTCGCGCGTCGCCGCGTCATCAACCATCGCCAGGTAGTGCTCCTTTACGGCGGGCCAATCCACGTTGTGCATCCCCGCTTCGTAAAAGTAATCGCGGAACTGCCGCCACGTGTCGTTCACGATCTGCTTCCATTCCGCACGCGGATCAATACTTACAGTCATACCGTTGGTGGGCACCGAGGTTGACTTGCCACCCGCTGAAGCTTCGACCACGCTCACCGCATCGCCCCGAACGATCAGTATTTTCTTTCCATCGGCACTCAGTTCAAAGCCCATCGCACCAGCCGATACAACGCCCTCTTCCTTCTTCTCATCGTTAAGATCGAAGATTTTGATGCCCGTCGCATCCTTCTCGTTGCGCGATGATGCCCGCACAAATAATAACTTATTATCCGAGTTGACGGCCAACTGGCCAAAGCCGCCCGCAGAGATCGGCAGCGGTATCGCACGCCGTTCAAACCCTTCAAGCTCGATCTTTACTTCCTTGGCAGGAGCATCCGAGTCGCTCTTCCCATCTGCGGACTTACTGTCTCCGGCCGCGTCGCCGTCGGCTTTGCCCCTGGAGGTGCGCTTCACGCTGAACGAGCCCGCGTTGGCGCCAACGGTCCAGGTACCGGTGGCTTCCTCACCCTTTATCGTCCCCTTCATTTCGATCGCCGCCCGCCCGACGACCATCGAGAACGAAAAGTCGCCCGATGCCTTATCGTGCTTGCCGTTGCCGATAGCGCCACCGCCCATGATGCTCTGCACACTTCCAGAGAGTGCGCCATCAGCCCCTAAGATAAGTATAAACGTAATTGGCATGCCGCCGGGCGGCATCCCTTCGGCGTTACCCGCGGCTGTCCCGGTCCAGGTGCCGCTTACCCCGTCGTCCGGCACCGCGACCTCGGATGGCTTGTTTTCCTTGGGTTTCTCGTCACCGGGCCGTTCGGGCTTACCATCCTCGGGCTTCTCGTCGGATGGCTTCTTCTCCTTATCCTCCTTCTCGCCGTCCTCTTTTTTGTCCTTCTTATCTTCCTTCTTGTCGTCCTTCTTTTTCTCGTCGCTCTTCCACTCTTCCTCATCGCTCTTTGGCGCCCACGGATTTTTTATATCCGCGCGAAGCGGCACCGCGTACAGGGCCTCCGACTTATTGTAAGCAAAGGTGCTATCCAGGTCAGAGTAAGTCGGATCGCTTATGATGCGATTACTCGCAAAGTAAAGCCAATCGCCCTTGCGGTCAAACCGTGGAGTGGAGCTGGAGAACATCGGGCTGGTCACCTGCGTCTTCACAGCCGACTTAACATTGTACAGATAGATCACCCTGTTGTTCGCGATGGGGTCGTCCTGGGAACTCGAGAACGTAAGCCAGTTAGAATCCTGGCTCCAGGAGGCCGAGTTGGGATTGCCCCACGGGTCCTTATCGATGGGCTTGATCGCCCCCGACTCAACCGTCACCAGGTATAACTGCCCGTACTGATCTCCCAGCACCAGCATCTTGGAATCGGGCGACCAGACAATCGAAGACTTATATCCGGCCCCGAGCGTTGTAAGCTTGCGAGGCTTGAGCTTGCTGTGTGTTGCAACCTCCTCTTTCGCTGTTTTTACGGGCGCTGCATCCTTCTTCGCGTCTTTATCACCGTCCTTGCCCTCACCCTTATCGCCGTCGTGCTTCTCCGTGTGTTTTTCCTCATCATCGGGCTTGTCGGTCGGCTTCTCACCCGGTTTATCGCTGGGTTTATCACCGGGTTTATCACTGGG
>CAYVFW010000007.1:40479-43698 GCA_964450325.1 uncultured Phycisphaeraceae bacterium
TTATCACTGGGCTTATCATCCGGCTTATCGTCGCCCTTGGGCTCTTCCGCACCCTTCTTGTCCCCGGCTTTCTTGTCGTCACTCTTCTTATCTTCCGGGGCCTTCAGATCCGCCGGGCGAACCCACAACTCAAACTCGCCGGTCTCATCGCTTAAGTAAGCGATCCACCGTCCATTGGGCGACCACGATGGCGAACGCTCAAAGATTCCATCGGACCGCGTGAGGCTTCGCACCACGCCTTCTTTGGCTGGCGCGGAGTAAAGGTCGCCCCGCGCCTCGATCGCCACCCGCTTGCCCGTTGGCGAAATGCTCGCGCTCTCAATAAACTTTGCCGCATCCACCGGCCGCTTCCGCAGCGCGGGCCGATCGCCCGGTATCGTGACTTTTACCACCGTATCCGAACGCGTTGCGAGGTTGAACAGACGCAACTCCCCACCCAGCTGAAAGACAATCTCTCCTTCGCCGCTATCCCCCGGCCCGACGCTGGGCCACTTGATATCGTCATTTTTATACTTAGTGACTTGCTCGCGCTTTCCGCCGTTGATAATGCACGACCAGATATTCATCCGGTGCTCGGGACCCTGATCCGAAAGATAATATAATACCGAACCATCCCCCCCAGGAACCCACATGGGCAGCGTATCGTTGCCTTCCCAATCGGTTAACTTCCGCGAGGTTTTGTCTTTCAGGTTAAACAGCCAGATATCGGTTGCCATCCCCCCGCGATAGCGCTTCCAGGTTCGATTGTCCGTGGAGTGCGGCGTATACGCGAGCCACTCGCCGCTGGGGCTTATCATGCCAAATCCCGCGTACGGCACCGGAAGTATTTTTCCCTGTCCGCCCTCCGCAGGTATCGAGAATAACTGCGTCTGACGAGCCAGGCCCGCGAACCCGTTGGTCAAATAAACCAGCCGGTCACCACCCTCAAAGTTCGGCCCCGCCCAATCACTCAGCGATTCCCCCGCGCTGTGATACGTCACCCGTTCTGCAGGCCCGCCCTCCGCCGCGATCGTGTAGATATCGCGATTCCCATCGTAGTTACCAACGAAAGCAATGCTTTTCCCATCCGCGCTAAACCGCGGGAAGGACTCTTGACCACGCGGGCTTGAGAGCGGTAACGCCGCCCCGCCAGCCTTGGGCACCATCCACAAGTCATTCGCGTATGAAAAGACGATGTGCGTCTTGCTCACATCTGGGTATCGCATCATCGTGCCGTGGGGCGTGGTCGAATTTGCAGCGTTGGTTGTTGTCGCCGCCACTCCTGCGGCGAGGTATAACATCAGCGCGAGCGGGTTCAAACGGTTGGTATGCATGAACTTCATCAGGTGTCTGTGACCTCAATCTGGTATTAACTTACACTAAACGCAGCCATCCTCTGAACAACTCGAATATCGGACCTGCATCCACAACCTCGCCAAGGCCGATGGACCCCCAAGCTACACCTGGGATAGACTCAGAAACGACCGTTCTTGCATCGAGGCGAGATGAGCATGAACGCGGGAAAAACATAGATGCGCGAACGCTCAAACTCTGTCGCCTTCAATTCGGCACTTGCCGCCGGGTTCTGGCACCCACTGCGCAATCGCACCGAACTAAACCGCCGTCACTCAGCGAACGCCGCGTCGAACGCGACTGCAGAAGGGTCAAAATCCAACTTCCGGACAAATGCCGCCGCTTCCTTGGCCCCGTGCAATCGGTCCATGCCGCTGTCCTCCCATTCCACGCTGAGAGGTCCGCGATACTGGGCCCGGTTCAGCGCGCGGATGATCTCTTCAAAGTTGATGCCGCCGCGGCCCGGCGAACGGAAATCCCAGCCCCGACGCGGGTCGCCAAACGGCAGGTGCGAACCAAGGATGGAGTTGGTTCCGTCCAGCGTCCGGATGGCATCTTTAATATGACAGTGATAGATGCGTCCGGCGAAGGCATCAACAAACTTTACCGGATCTATGCATTGCCAGAAGAAGTGCGACGGATCAAAGTTAAATCCAAATGTCGGCCGATTGCCGAGGGCTTCAATGGCGTGCCTTGCGGTGTGAATGTCGTAAGCAATCTCGCTGGGGTGTACCTCGAGCGCGAAGAGCACGTGATGCTTATCAAAGGCATCCAGAATCGGGTTCCACCGGGCGGCGAAATCTCTGTACCCCGCCTCAATTTCCGCTGCGGATGTGGGCGGAAAAAAGTAGAACTTGTGCCAGATGCTCGAGCCTGTGAACCCGTTTACGACGCGAACACCCAACGCGGCCGCAGCCTGTGCCGTGGCTTTCATCTCTTCCGCCGCGCGTTCCTGCACTCCACAAGGCTTACCATCGCCCCAGATGCGCTCAGGCACGATTGACTTATGTCGCGCGTCAATCTGATCACAGACGCACTGGCCCACCAAGTGGTTACTAACGGCGAAACATTTAAGGCCATGCTGCGCGAGCAGATCGTGGCGAGAGCGGATGTAAGCATCGCTGCTTAAAGCCTTATCTACCTCGAAGTGGTCTCCCCAGCACGCGAGCTCGAGCCCATCATAACCGAAAGACTTCGCGTGCGCGGCGAGGGTGGCCAGGGGCATATCGGCCCACTGGCCGGTGAAAAGGGTAATAGGTCGTGCCATACCGTCGAGCGTAGCCCGCGAGCAACCCGCAAACACACTTCGCGGCAGAAGGAAAGCCTGCCCGAGACACGGGCGCGCAGTTGGCTATCCCCTACTGTCTGCGGAAACCCGCGATCTACCCAGGTATACCGCCGGTGCTTGCATTGCCTGCACGCCAGTATCCCACCGTGCTCGCACTACCGCGGCGTCGCGAACGTACCATCGGTCTATGCCGATTGATCCCGCCGCTCTTCCTCAAGCCATCCGCGACGTGCAGGATTCCTTTGCGAAACTGAAAGAACAGATCCACAAGGTAATTGTGGGCCAGGACAAAGCGGTTGACGAGATGTTGACGGCCATTTTCTGTAAGGGCCACGTGGTAGTGGTTGGAGTCCCGGGCCTGGCCAAGACTCTTCTCATCTCGACGATCGCCCGGACGCTGAATCTGGGCTTTTCCCGCATCCAGTTCACGCCCGACCTGATGCCCAGCGATATCACCGGCACGGAAGTAATTCAAGAAGACCGCACGAGCGGGCAGCGTGTGCTTAAGTTCGTTCGTGGACCGATCTTCAGTAACGTAATCCTAGCCGATGAGATCAATCGAACGCCCCCCAAGACCCAGGCCGCGCTGCTGGAAGCGC
>CAYVFW010000008.1:0-37942 GCA_964450325.1 uncultured Phycisphaeraceae bacterium
ACTCTTCAGCGACCGCAAGATCTATCGTAAGACTCGATCCCGCAGCGCGCTGCGGCGAAGAGAGCACAGCGACTTCGAGGGCGGTGAGTGCCCGGCGCACGTCACCATCGCTCCGATTGGCCCATAACGCCAGTGCTTCTTCACTTATATTTATGTTATGGTTGCCGTATCCGCGTTCGCGGTCGCTCAGGGCCGCGCGAAGCGTCGCGACAATATCTGCCGGGGCCAGCGGCTCCAAGCGAAAGAGCGTGCTGCGGCTTACCAAGGCGGAGTTCACGCTGAAGAGCGGATTCTCGGTAGTTGCGCCGATCAACGTAATCAGGCCGGACTCAACATCGCTCAGCAGCACATCTTGCTGTGACTTGGTGAATCGATGAATTTCGTCGAGGAACAAGACGGTACGGCGGTTCTCCAGTTCCAGTCGCCTCGCGGCCTCCTCGGTGATCTCTCGAACCCGCTTCACCCCCACGCTCGCGGCGTTCTCACGTTCAAACTTACGTTTGGTGGTATTGGCGATGAGCTCCGCCAGCGTCGTCTTGCCGGTTCCCGGGGGGCCGTGCAAAATGATGCTGGTAATCGCATCTGCCTTGAGCATCCGGCGCAGCAACCGACCTTCGCCCAAAATGTGTTGCTGGCCAACAAACTCGCCTAGCGTGCGCGGCCGCATCCGCACGGCGAGCGGAGCCGCAGCGGCCCGAGCTTGCTGTCGCTTTACGGCCCAAAGGTCAGTCATGATACCCAAAGGTATGTATACCTAACGAGGTAGAGCTTGGCGAAGGTGCGGGAGGCGCTTGCGGGAAGCACTCAACTTCGCACCTTTAGACGGGGTGCGAAGAGGGTACCCTCGTGGCACAAATCGTCGGATGTTCGACGAGACGAGCCATTCTTCAAACCAAGGCGCGGCCCGGTGCAAACGGTGACGGATCAGTCGGTAGAGCAATGGCGAAAGCGACCACAAAATCTGGGTCTTCGGTCTTTGGGTTGTTTGGCCCAACGACTCGCTCCATGCGCTATGCCGATTGCTCCACGCGGCCCCTGCACGTCTTGGTGTTTCTGCTGCCGTTCATCATTTTGTATGAAGTAGGATCTTGGTATTATCTTCGGAAGCCTTCGGAGGGCGTTCAGGATTCCATCGCCGCGTACGGCATTCTCGCCAGTTTTTTCCGGGCCTTTGGTGTTGCCAGCTTCCACATCCCACCGATCGTTCTTTTAACAATTCTGACGGTTTGGCACATTCTCGAAAAAGATCCCTTGATTGTGAAGCCGAGGTATCTGGCCGGAATGTTGGGCGAGTCGATGGTTTGGACTCTCCCGCTGCTCATCTTCGGATTATTAATTCAATCCTCCGCGTTGATGTCGGCGGGCACGATGGATCAGGCAAGTCTGGCCGCTCTCTCCTGGCAGGCGAAACTCACGCTTTCGGCGGGAGCCGGGGTATATGAGGAGCTCCTATTCCGATTCATTGTGATTGCGGGCGTTTACTTTGTAGTAGCCGACCTCCTGCAAGCTTCCAAAGGCGTCGCGTTGACCGTCGGTGCGGTGGTTTCCGCAGTGTTGTTCGCGCTCTACCACAATCTCGATCATCCGGGCGGAGGCATTCAGTTACGATTACTCGCGTACTACGCAGTCGCCGGGCTGTATTTCGCCGCGTTGTTCATTTTTAGAGGGCTGGGGATTGCGGTTGCGGCCCACTTTCTCTACGACGCCATCGTGCTGCTCGCTGCCACCGGTTCGACGGATTAACGACCCGTGGCAAAAGTAGGGCCTCTTGCTCTTTGCCAAGAGCCGGTTGTCGCCCGTATAGTGGGGCTAGCGAGAGAAGCAGCGGTTTGCAGCCGCGGGCACCATGGGCAGACCGAGAGCGCAGTGAGACGACGCGGCAGGGAGTTGAACGCAGACGCATGTTAAGCTTCGTAGTTTTTGATGCCGAGGGCGTGGATGCGAGGCACTTTCCTCCGCGGCACGCATATTTGATCGGGCCGGAAGACACGCCGGTGCAGGGAGAGATTGCGCTGCGAACTGGCGTGGTTGACGCGGCCAAAGCGGTACATACGACGGTGGGGCTGGGTGTGCAGATGCTAATTGGGAAGCCCGAATCGCTGGCGAACCCCACTGGCGCGCACGTGCCGGGGAGCTCGCTGGGTTTGCTTACAGTGCAGACGTGCCTTTTACCCGACCATGTCCAACCCTACCTCCTGACCATCGAGCTGGCCCGCCGCCAAATTATGGTCGTCTTGAACAAAATGGAGGACTGGGGGCTCTTTGACCTCTCCGGCGACCATCCACTGATGAAGCAATTTGATTCCGCACGCGAATCCTTCACGAGCGCTCTGGTGGCTCAGCGGATGCCTGTGGGCGAGGGGGAGATAGCTCGCGGGGGGTTTAACGGACGGGCGGATCGGCTCGCGAGCCATGCCTTGGCGACCGGCATCGAAACCGGCGAGCAGATCGCGTTACTGAACGCCGAGCGGCAGTTTCAGCTCCGGATGAGCGGGCAGGGATACAAAGATGCCAGTGCCCACCTGGCGCGGCTGACGCCCGAGACTCCGCCGCCGGGAACGCCGATTGTAATTCCAGGCGCGGGATACTGCGTCTTGAGCGAACCGCCGCTCATAGGTTGTGCGATCAGCCCCGGCTCATTCACAGAGATTCAGCAGCGCGCGGTGCTGGCAACGTGTGATTTTATTACGATGCCGATGCGGTGGATCGACCTCGAACCCACCGAAGGTAAGAATAACTTTCAGTCTACTGATCGCTGGATTGAGTGGGCCATCCGCACCGCCAAACTCCCTGTGATCGGCGGGCCACTGCTTGACTTTCGTCCCCAGTGCGCCCCTGATTTCCTGTTCATTTGGGAGAATGATTACGAAACCCTCCGCGACCTGGTCTTTGAGCATGTCACCGCCGTCGTGACCCGCTACCGCCGCACCGTGACGCGTTGGACGGTGGCGAGCGGTCTGCATGTTAACATGAACTTTAAGATCAGCTTCGAGCAGATCGTTGATCTTACAAAAATGTGCATCCAACTGGTTCGCAAGTTGCACCCCTCCGCCAAGATTCAGCTCGAAGTATCCCAGCCCTGGGGCGAGTACCACGCGCTCAATCGCCGATCGATCCCGCCGTTTATTTATGCCGAAGCCGTGGTGCAGGCTGGCGCGGCGCACCCTCCTTCGCAGATTGATGCACTCTGCATCCGGACACAGATGGGTCACGCCGAGCCGGGCCTGGCGACGCGAGATTTATTAAGTCTCTCCGCCATGCTCGACCGATTCGCATCGCTCGAGAAACCAATCGTGGTCTCGGCCTTTGGTTGCCCCAGCGCACCGATCACCGCTAAACCGTTCAGGCCCCGGAGCGGCGCCGAGCCGACCGATGCGTACGAGCCAGGTTTCTGGCACGAACCTTGGAGTGAGACCCAGCAAGCCGCGTGGATGCTCGCGGCGGGCGCCGTTATCGCCAGTAAGCCCTACGTGCATTCTATCTGCTGGCAAGATTTAATAGACCCTGTCAATCCAGTCACTGCAGAAATGCCCTTTGGGGGACTGCTTTTGAGCAGCGGTCAGCCGAAGGCTGCCCTGACCCGTCTGGCCCAACTTCGTAAATCCATTAAAGAATCCAAGTGGCCACTGCAGAGTCATTTGGCCGGGATTACCTCTTGAGCCCAGAATGGCGTTTTTATAAGACGCTTACCTCGCGAACCCGTAGCTTTGGCTGATGCCCCCGCGATGCGTGGCGATGAAAGCAAACGAGCCGGACATTAGTCTTTTTTGTGGGTGATCGCTCCATCGTTAGGCCGATATATATTCCGCGCTCGGGTAGTGTGCCCGCGGCTAGTAATTTCTTCGTTTTTTCGGGCGATAATCAGAGGGCATCTCAGCATGGACGCAACGCGCACTACTCAGAGGCCCTCTCATAACCCCAGCAGTTTCACGCGAGTCTGTGCGACCGCGTGTCTTTGCTTTGTCGCCGCCTTAAGTACCCGAGCCTGGAGCCAAGCGGGCGAGTTAACCGACGACGTTCGTCGGCTGATGAACGGGCTTAAGTGGGGCGAGGCTAAAGTCGGGGTTAGCATTTACGATATAAAGACCGGCGTTCAACTCGCCGCCATCCGGGCCGATGAAGCTTTCATCCCCGCGAGCAACATGAAACTGCTCACGAGCGGCGCTGCAACGCTAATACTGGGGCCCGACTTTGCGTTTAAGACACAGCTAGTTCTCGATGGCACGACGCTTATCATTCGGGGCGACGGCGATCCATCGCTCGCCGACCCTCAAGTACTCGAGAAAATGACTCCGAAGCTGACCACCAGCGACCTGCTCGGCACGCTGGCGGGCGCGGTGGTCAAAGTCAAGCCATCTGCCATCGACCAGATCATCGTCGACGATCGCGTCTTTGATCGGCAACTGGTGCATCCGAGTTGGCCCACCGACCAACTCTCACGCGGTTACTGTGCGCAGGTGGCCGGAGTTAACTTTCATGCCAACGTAGTTCACGTCTTCCCAGCGCCAAACCCTGATGGTCCTGGCAGCCCGGCTGTGTACTCACTGCAGCCCGCCGCGCCTTGGATTCACGTCGAAGTGAGGTCACGCACGGTCAAGGAAGGTAACAACGCCGCGTGGCTTACCCGCGATCCCGGCGAAAATAAGTTCGTGCTGCGAGGCGACGTTCGCCACAAATCTCTGGCCCCCATTGAGTCCACTTACCACGATCCTTCGATGTTTGTGGGCCGCCTCCTCGCGACTTCGCTGACAGGCGCGGGCATAAACGTCCCGCTCAAGAACGTGCGTCTTGCCAAAGAGGGCGAGGATCTTACCGGGGGGCGAGTTGTTGCCGTAGTCTCAACCCCGCTCATAGAGGTGCTCAAACGTTGCAATAACGATTCTGCAAATCTCTACGCCGAATGTCTGCTCAAGCGCATGGGGCATGCTGTCACCAAGGAGCCTGGAAGTTGGGGGAACGGTGCCACCGTGTTGCGCATGATGATGACTGAAAAGATCGGGCCATCAGCGGCTTCAAGTACCATAATTTCGGATGGGTCGGGCATGTCCCGCGAGAACGCGGTTGCGCCGCTTACTTTTACGCGCTGGCTCAGCGCAATCGCTTCAGAAAAACGCGTCGGTCCCCTCTTCGCAGAGAGCCTGGCGGAGGTCGGCACGGGCACACTGCGCAAACGATTCGCCGGGGCCAAACTTAAGAACCATCTTCAGGCCAAGAGCGGATACATCAACGGGGTGCGTACCCTTTCTGGTTATATCACCAACCCAGAAAGCGGGCAACAACTCGCGTTCAGCGTTATGATCAACAACATCAAGAACGATGTCGCGCACACCTCGGCGCTGGAACTGCACGAGGCGGTGGTGAAACTCGCCGACAAATGGCTCACCCAGCGCGCGGCGGTAGAGACGGGAGGGTGATTTGGCGACCGCCTTCGGAGGCCGCTTTTTGGCCCGACCCTTCGGAATTGCGGGGAATTTTGCCTCGGGAGTCGCTTGTTAAAAGCGGCTTAAGGGGTAGCTTCACGATCGGTAAAGGTTGGGGCCTACTCTTCGCTCTATGCGTTCGCTTCAGCGGCCCTCACTATTTTGGCGCGGAATCATCGGCGGCTCACTGGCTCTAAGTTTTTCAGGGGCCTCATTTGGCTCTCACCTCGAACCTGAGGCTCAGTTGCGGGCATTGGTCGCGAAGTTAAACGATCAGTCGCTCGAGCAACGCGAAAATGCTTCAGTCCAGTTGCAATCCGATGGAAGCGTCACATTAGCACTCATCGAGGGCTATCTTTTAACTTCGCCTCCAGGGTCGTTGGCGGCCGAACAACGGCAGCGCCTTGAGAACGCGGCGTACGGTCGATTCATAACCTCGCCTCGCGCGGCGATGGGTGTGCAGTTTTCGCAACTTGAGGGGCTGAACGCGGGCGTACAGATAAGCCTACCCCTCGACGGGTTCGATTCGTCTCGCGTGCTTCAAGCTGGCGACATCATCCACCGGATCGACGGCACCGTGGTAATGGACCAATCGTCGATGCGGGCCGTTATCGTTTCACACTCGCCCGGCGACAAAGTTGGGCTGCAGATCGAACGCGAGGGAGAGCGGCTTGATGTTACCTTGGTCATGGGCAACTATGAGCATCTTCACCAACTCAACCCGCAACTGGCACCGGGTCTGAATCGTAACATTACTTCTCGCGCTGATCTGGACACCCAGACGCTGGGTGACGCTTGGCAGATCCGCCGTCAACGCTTAACGCGAAACGCTAGTCTTCCCGCCGACAAAGTGATCGAGCCGGGCCTGAGTTCGGGGCAATGGACGCTGGTTTCCGGTAAGGCCCAGCGCGCGAATAACCGTGCACGTTCCCAGAGAACGGCGAGAGTCTTCGATGCGGGGGCCCAGCGATTATTAATTAATAATGGCGTCTTCGTAAGAGCGGGCACCGATGAGACGCTACCGAAAACTCCCGCGCTGTGCGTCCTAACGCCTGGTGGGAGTGGTCGCGACGGTTTCGTTGAGGAACCACCCGTGTTCGCGGCTGGTCTGAAGGCGTTTGAGTTAAAAACCCGGGCGCTGGAACTAACGACCGAGATTAGTCGCGTTAGACTGGAGATTGATCGCCATCAGTCTTCTCTGATGCGCAACGGGCTTGACAATTTCAGCCGAGACACTATCCGAAAAAATATCAATGTGTTACAGTTACGCCTCAGCGAGGCCGAATCGAAACTTGAGCAAGTAACCGTGATGATGAATAACCCTTGATCAAGCTATGCCTGCGGCGTGACCACTGCGATCACCCCGCGCGCCAGTGCTAACTTTAAGACAAAGGTGCTATTGGGGCTGGTTGCGCCAACCTTTTTCAGGTTTCACTTGGGCCCTTGGTGGATGGGTTGTGGAAAGCCCGCTTGGCCGCGCTGCCAAAAATAAGCATCGGTCTTGACATTCAACTTATAAAACAACGGAGGGTTTAAAACACCCAGTTGCCTTAAGTGGCATGTGTAAACTTACACTTCACTGGCGCTGCCCCATGTTCGTCAAAGAGCATAAGCTCGTTCTGTGTACCGCCGGGTGCGTGAAGCCAGGAGGCCGGAACAAAATACCGCGATTGAGGCGGAACATCTTCCCCTTCCGCAGTAGCAACCCAGTAACGGCACAGGTGGCGGCCGTTGACGTAAATCTGACCCTTGGTCATACCGACGGCCTCAAAGTACAATGGCACCGGCTTATCGCTGGGGAAAGTGCAGCGCCACCAGGAGGGTCCCTCATGCTTCTTCGGGAACGGGACAAACGCGCTCGCTACCGGCGGCTCCCACTTCGCGAACGCAACATCGGCCTGATCGCTTAAGGTGTGCGTAACCTCAAAGACTTCGATAGGGTTGTCGGTAAGGAGCGCGAAATCCGCCGCGGGGTCAGCGGAGTTCACTGGCGCTATTTGAAGATGTACGGAGCCCCGATCAAACTGTGACTCCTCGACGACATACGTCGTCGGGCCGCTGGAATCCATGTAAGCCATTGGTTGGTCGTTCACAAGCACAAGGCCCGACGGAATTGGGTGAGAGAAGCGGATGACCAGCGAGCTCTTGCGTTTATGATGGATAAGCCAACCCAGCCGCTCGGGCATGGTGGTATCCCCGCTGCGCACCTCCCAGAGGGGTGATCGAAAGCTAAGTACTTCGATTGTCTTGCCCGGCGCGATCTTAGGGGCTGCGACCTTAATTGGAGCGACCAGATAAACATCGCCGTACAAACCCTTGGACTCGCCCAGATTCACGCCTTCGCAGAAGCGACCGAGATTATCGGCGAGCAGCACGAGGTGCTGCGGTCCCTTCTTATAGGAGATGGAGGCATCGCCAACGGCGCCGGGGCCCACCCCCACCACCGCCGCGAACTTTCCCGCGTTGAAGACGTGGAGTCGGTCTCGACTGAAGGGAAAGAGCGTTCTAATCTTTTGCGAGGATCCCGCCTCGACCGTGAGTCGGTACCAGCCATAGCCAAAGGGCACGCCGAGTTTGGTCATATCAGCCGCGCCCGCTACCGTTGCGAAACGTTCACTGGTTCCGTCGATGTAATCCTGGACGCTCGCGTACTGCCACGAGCCCAGAGCCGGCGCGGGCGGCTTTTCCGCCGCGTGGCGGCCGCGCGGATGTTCAACGGTCACGGTGCGCTGCTCGCCCCCAGAGGTGACGAACTGGTACGACTTTGACTGCGGCAGCGGGGTGACGGTTCCATCGACGCTTAGGTTAGCGATTCCCAGCAGCACTCCGTCGTCGCGGAAGAAGACATTATCAGTGTAGTCCTGGGGCACCAGAATCAACGTAAGCCCTTCGTGATCGATGATTACCGGCTTGTCGGGCTGGATGTCTACCTCCACTGGCGAACCGTTCACGGAGATCATCGCCCGGCTCCCCGGGGCACCGAAGCAGACCATCGTCTGGCCGACGACACCCAAGGCACTTACGTTGCAATAATCAAGCCTGCATCGCCCGCTGATGTTCACATCAAACAAGCACCACGCCACGCCCTCGGTGGGCAGCGTAATAGGCAGTGTCCAGCCGTCGCCAAGAATTAAGTTTACTTGCTGCGGCCGGGCCACCGCGGATGCCCCCGTGGGCTGGGGCTCATCACCGAAACAAAATACAACGCTCCCCTGTGACCCAACGCCATGAATAATCGAGGTGCCCCCACGCGCCGTGCTTTGACTACTCGCCGCCTTGCGTGCCTTGGCACTGCCTTCGCCCGCCTCTTGCCTCAGCTCAAGCGAAGAGGCCGCCTGAGGCGCGAGCGAAACCGGCCGGTACGCAGGATCTAGGTTGGCAAATACCCGACCAAACCGCGAGGCGAAGGTCGCGATGCGCCGAATCGTTGTGTAAGCATTCTGGTGCGCGCCCGCTTCATTCATAAGCGACTGCACGTCACTGACGCTTGTAACAAATGAGTGCGGGTCTTGCGCGGTGCGCCCGCCGGTAAACCCGAACGAGATCCCGGCGCAAAACGATTGAATGATAAACTGTCCGCCGCCCGCGAGCACTTCCGCCGCCCGGCGCAATGCCGCGAACGGAGTCACAGCGGGCGACGAAGGCCTTCCCCACGTATCGGGTTCGTACGAAAGTAAGTCTACAACAATGCGGGGCTGCTCGGGCCGAACCACCGCGAGTTGGCGGATCTGCTCTAACGGATTCTCAGTGTCCGACCACCCGTCAATCTGTCCTTCAACACTCGCCCAGAGTTGATTATCATTGATCAGCGGAACGGTGAGGCCCGATTCTCGCAGGTAACGATTTAACTCACCCAGGTACGCGTTCGCCAGATCCTCGTGCGAGCAAGTCCACTCGCTTTCGCACTGCAACATGACAATCGGCCCGCCCGACCCGGCCGCGGTTACCTGCCAACCACGGATCTGATCGGCCAGCGCTGTGATAAAGCGCGATGTTGCTTCAAGAAACGGACCACCCGTGGTCCGCAACCGTCCGGATGCCAGATCAACAAGCCAGGCAGGAATGCCGCCTAAGTCCCAGCCAGCATTTACATAGGGCCCCACACCCAGCGAACAATAAAGCCCCGCTTTGCCTATCAAGTCGACGAAGTGACGCAGGTCATTCTCGCCGGTGAAGTCCAGCCGGCCCGAACGAGGTTCATGACGGTTCCAGAAGACAGGCGATTCAATAAGATTGAATCCAGCAAGCTTCGCAGCATGAATCCGCTCTGCCCACAAGTCCCGGGGCAGGCGTGCGTATGGAACGCGCGCTCCTACCAGCCAGATGCGGCGGCCATCGATCATGAAACTACGGGCGTCGTGAGTAACCGAAGGCATCGGGGCTGATGCTCCCCTTAGGATGAGAGCCTACTACTAACTCTGCGGTGCCGCAAGGCTCGATCTGCGGGGGCGAATCCGTTTAACTCGCCCGACTGCACCTCCCACTCTGACGCCGCGGCACACCGCGGCTCTAACTCAATCAAATCGGATTGCATTCCGAACTTTTCTTGAACAGAATGCGTACCCAATCGCTGAGAATCGTCTGAAGCGGGGGGGCTGCAACAATAGGTGCCATTCTTTGAAAACGCAACGTTTGGACCAATCTATAGTGTGCGGCGGTGGCAGGGAAACGGTTGATGAACGCGCACTTTTCCGAATTTTCGGGGAATAACACTACGAATGAGCGACCGCTTGAAACTCCAAAAAAAGTGCAAAGTTCCCTATTTTATTGCCGCGACCGCAGTTCTCACTGCTTCCGCCCTCCTCGCCGGGTGCGGTGCCGCCCGCGATGAATCGATCGAAGCACGCGTCAATCGAACCCTCGCGAGGGTTGATGAGAAGATTCTGGCTGCTCAAGTCGCCACTACCCGAGTTCCCAGCGGCACTTATCCGCGGGTCTTGGCCGACTCGTCTAGGCCTAATAACTCGACCAATGTGTCGCCGACGACCCGCAATCCAGCCGCGGGGGGGCTGCGGTATTCACCCGCATCCGAAGCCCGCGATGTGGCAGAGAAGTTGCGGATGTACGCCGCTGCGGAAGGGATTTCGCTAGAAGCATGGACGGGAACCGAGAGGCCAGCAGGAGCCGCGACGGCCGGATCAGTCGCGACTTCGGTCGGAGCGGATGGCAAGCCAGACACAGAGCAGACACCAGCCGACAGCTCAAGCCCGCCACTCCCAGCAGAAGCGGTCCGCTCGTTGAGCCTCACGGAATCTTTTCAGCAGGCCCAGTTCTCCGGGAGAGAATATCTCAACGCCGAGGAGGACTACGTTCTCGCGGCGATCCGCCTTTTAGCCGAGCGTCACCTGTGGGGTCCCCGGCTGTTCAACGATACCACGGTGGGCACTACCGGGGCAGGAACGGGCGGCAGCTTTGAACACACACTTAATATCGTAAACCAGCTACGTGCAACCCAGAGGCTTCCGTACGGAGGGAGCGTTGAGGCAGCTTGGATTGTAAGTGCGACCGACCAGCTGAGGGAACGGGCTACCGGAGGATACCGCCAATCGTCGGGGATCGTTCTCTCCGGAGATTTACCTCTGCTTCGTGGCGCGGGCGATGTCGCGCGCGAGGAACTGATTCAGGCCGAACGTAACGTAATTTATCAGGCGCGGAGCTTTGAACGCTTTCGGCGCGGTTTTTTGGTGGATATTGCCGTTGATTACTTCGAGCTGATGCAGACCAAATCCGCGATCGCGAATCAACAGCGACAGCTCGAGAGTCTGCGACGGCTGGAAATGGCCACCATCGCGAAGGTCGAGGCCGGTAAGGAAGAGACCTTCGAGAAGGGAATTGCGAGCAATAGAGTGCAGGGTGCAATCTCATCACTCGCCAACCTGGTGGACCAATATATATTACAGTTGGAGCGGTACAAAATTAGGCTGGGTCTGCCCATTGAGGACGTAGTTTCGGTATCGGGACAGGTGATTGATCTACCGGAACCGGATATAAGTATGGCGGACGCGGCGGCCATCGCGCTCGAATATCGCCTTGATTTACAGAACCAGCGCGACGGCTTGGACGATGCGCGGCGCCGGGTGGCCAACGCAAAGAATCAAGTGCTGCCGGAACTTAATATCGGAGCCAATCTGAACGTTCCCACCGACCCCGCCGACCCCACGGGTGGGCTGGGGGTGAGCGCCGATGATCTTAACTATGGCGCGAGCGCAACGCTGAGTCTGCCCCTGGATCGGGAGCGCGAGCGGCTGAACGTGCGGGCAGCGGTTGTCGCCCTGCAGCGATCGGTCCGCGAGTATGAGCAGGCCCGTGACAATGTAATTGTAGACGTCCGCGATGCGTTGAGGGCGATCGATAACTCCCGGCTGCAGCTGCGTATCGCCCGAACCCAGGTAGACATCAACCGCGAGCGACTGCGCGGGTTGCAACTCCGGATTGATACCATCGAGACGCAGACCATCATCGACGCCGAGAATGATTTACTTATATCAGAAAATGATCGTGACCGCGCGGAGACCGCGCTCCGCACAGCGGTGCTGAACTACTTGCTCGCGAGCGATCAGCTTCGGGTGGCGCGCGATGGTGCCTTCCAACCTCTACCCGGAATGCCCCAAGCCGCGGACGAGGCAGCGGTCCCTTCGCCGTGATCTGCCTCGCGGGGCCATCGCAGAAGCTTGACCCTTCGCACCTCCGCCTCGACACGACGGTCTTGCTGCTTAAGATACTGAGATGAATCTGCTACTCGCCGCCCAAGCTCCCCTTCCATACTTCTATTATGGTGATCCTCATCTGGTAGGAGTCCTCGCGGCCCGCATGGCTCTCGCCGCGGCGTTGGGTCTGGTCCTGGGGGTGGGAAGAGAGCGTCTGCGCAAGACCGCAGGTATGCGTACTCACATGCTGGTTTCATTGGGCTCTGCAATGTTTGCCATGTCGCCAATGCTCGCCGGGATGTCGGTTGAGGGGTCAAGCAGAGTTATCCAAGGCATCATCCAGGGCATCGGTTTCCTGGGGGCGGGCACGATTATCAAATTAAGCGACCGGGCGGAAGTCAAGGGGCTCACGACTGCGGCCAGCACATGGCTTACCGCTGCGGTTGGCGTCGCGTGCGGGCTTGGAGAGCTCTGGCTTGCGTTGGTGGGCGCGGCACTGGCATGGTTCGTTCTTGTACCTGTTGGAATTATTGAACGGCGCTGGGAGAACCGGCGAAATGCGGCTGCGCCACAACTTGATGGTGAGAAAGGGCTGTAGCGTCGCAGAAGGTTGTATTACATCGTTCGCCGCATCCGCGCTTACTTACCCGATTCCTCAAAGGGAAAACTCAGGTCGCCAAACTCGGTGACTACCCGGGCATCGCCTTTGATGCGGTACGCCGCGACATTGGAGCGGGCCGCATCCATCACCGCAGCTCCAAGTTTCAGCATGGAGAGACGCAAGGGAATCTCAATCTCCCGCGTCTGCCCCGGGCGAAGAAGAGCGCCCGAGGAGAGCCCCCCACTCATCAGCGTTGCGCCCTGAAGCTGAACCTTGTAAGCAAACTTGCGGATATCGATATCGAACTCGTTTGTGTTCGTAACGCGAACGATCGCCTTTCCGCGCAGGCTAATGAGCCCCATATCGTCCCACGTTAAATTAACTAGCTCAATCTGCGGGATGTTAGGAATCGGAAACTTACCATCCCACGACATCGGTAGAGACAAGGGCGCGGGAGTTTGGCTTCCGGCCGCGGCGGTGGTAGGTTGGGGCAGGGTCATAAGTTGCAGGTTGGCGCGGTACGACACAATGCTCCCCAGTCTCCCCTGATCGAGTGCTTCGAGCAACTGCGGGAAGGAAAGCGTCGCGGGGACCCTGAGAGACCTGCTCGAGCGGGGACCCACTACCTGCGAGCTTATATTATCCGTAAGGCTTCCCTCAAGAAAAGCTTCCTCGCCGGTGTCTTTGTTGAGGAACTGGTACTGAAGAACATCAAGCCCCAGAGGCCTTGATGAAGGGTTCTTTATGTTGACATCGAAATCAATTCGCACACCGTCAAACGTAAGCCCAGCGAGTTTCGCGTTTGTAATCGTTGCCGACGGCGATCCTCCCCGTCCGCCCGCGCACCCTCCCAGCAAACACAACGACCAAGCAACGAGAGTGAGCAGAAGGTGCATTCGCATGCGTCATTATTCGCTCCTCGCGACGGACGCCCGGACGGGGGGGGGCACAGATAGAGGGTGTTAGTTCAAACGGCCGAAGATCGCTTCATGTTGAAGCTGAATGTCGGTGGCGGAAAGAATCACGCTCGGGTTGAAGGTTGGACAATTGTTGACCTTCGCGACTCGGCCGACGTTCGGGTCGATATCGCCAAGGCTCCGCTGCCCTTCGCGGATGGCAGCGTAAGCAACATCTTCAGCAGCCACACGCTCGAGCACATTCGTCCCCAAGAACTGGGCCACGTCCTGGCGGAGTTTCGGCGAGTCTTGGCTCCAGGCGGCCGGCTTCGGATCGGTGTCCCCGACATCGCGCTCGCCACTACTGCATATGTTAATAATGATCGAAGCTTCTTTGAAGCGTCGGATCTGACCCCGCACGACGCCTCGGCACCTCTGGGTGGGTTGCTTATGTCGTGGTTCTATTCCACCTCGGCCGTCGGAAATGGTCACGTTCATTGCTTTGATGAAACGTATCTACGGCACTGGCTTGAGCAGGAGGGGTTTACGCAAGTCAAGCGATCTGCCTACCGGATGAGCGATTCTGCCGAGCTACGGAGCGAGCACTTTGATCGCCACCCCAAAGATACTCTGTTCATGGAGGCCCTGCGGAGCGCTGCGTGAGCACTATGAATCCAGTTACGATCACCATTATTCCGGCTCGCGGAGGCAGCAAGGGCGTGGTAGGCAAGAATATCAAACTCTTCCTGGGCGTGCCGCTGCTCACGCACAGCATCCGTCACTCGCTTGAATCCTCTCGCGTCCGAGCGACTTATGTTACGACTGATGATGCGCAGATCGCGGCGGTGGCGCGCGAAGCTGGCGCAACAGTAATCCCCCGTCCGCCCGAGCTTTCTGGCGACAGGGCATCGTCGGAGAGCGCGCTCCTGCACGCGCTGCATAGCATAAGCGAGTTGCGAGCTGATGTGGTTGAACGTGTTATCTTCCTGCAAGCAACTTCACCCCTCCGCCGGACGGGCGAAGTTAATCTTGCCCTGGACACATTTGATCTTTCTCGCGCGGAATCCCTGGTTTCCGTCTGCCCCTCTCACGACTTTCTCTGGCAGCCCTGCGCCACCAACGGCGCGCGGGCGATAAACTATCAACCCGCATCTCGACCCCGTCGGCAGGACATGGAGCCGGCTTTCCGCGAGAACGGTTCAATTTACATCTTTGATCGCATCGGGTTTCTGGCGGAGCGATGTCGCCTCTTCGGGCGGGTGGCGCTCCATCAAATGCCCCCAATTTACGGCCACCAGATCGATACCGCCGATGACTGGATGACGCTGGAAGCAATCGGCGACGGCTTGCGACGCAACTCTTTAAAAACCCCCACAACGGACCAGCCGACTGCGACGCGGCTGGCCGCGTGAGATCGAGGTCCCTTCCCTCGCTGGAGCGAATCAAACATGCAGAACTGCATTACCATCGGCGACCGCAGCGTAGGCAATGGACTTCCAGCTTACATTGTCGCTGAAGTCGGCATCAATCATAATGGCGACGTAAAGCTTGCCAAGAAGCTGATCGACGCGGCCTCGCTGGCGGGCTGCGATGCGGTGAAGTTTCAGAAACGCACGCCGGAACTATGCGTGCCCGCGGCGATGAGAGACCTTAAGCGTGAAACTCCGTGGGGCGTAATTACGTACATGGAATACCGCGACCGGATGGAGTTTGGCGTCGCTGAGTACAGCGAGATAGACCGCTACTGCCGCGATAAGGGCATTGCGTGGTTCGCATCGTGCTTTGATGAACCGAGCTTGGCGTTTATGGATCGGTTTGAGTTACCGTGCCTTAAACTGCCCTCTTGCTGCCTCACCGATGATCGGCTCGTCCGGAGCTACCGCGGTTGTAACCGACCCATTGTTATCTCAACGGGCATGTCGACCATCGAGGAGATTGACCGTGCGGTGCGCATTCTTTCAAACAGTGGGGAAATGCTTGATCAGGTTGTGATGCTCCACTGCACGAGCACCTACCCGTGCCCGCCGCACGAACTTAACTTGCGCATGATCCAGACGCTCCGGGAACGATACCAGTGCCCTGTTGGTTACTCGGGGCATGAGGTGGGCTTACAAACTACGGTTGCCGCCGCAACGCTGGGGGCCTGCTTCATCGAGAGACATATTACATTAGATCGAGCGATGTGGGGATCGGATCAGGCCGCCAGCGTTGAGCCAAGCGGCTTCGCCCGACTGGTGCGGGAGATCCGCGTCGTTGAGCAGGCGATGGGCGACGGGGTCAAGCGAGTCTACGAGAGTGAGCGGGCGGTCATGCTCCGCTTAAGGTTTGTGCGAGATGAAGTTATTCCGCTCGCGAAGGCCGGGTAGGCGCTTATTATGTTTCTCTTCAACGAGGAGGCACGACGCGGGTTACGCACGCTGATCCGCGAGTCGCCCGTGGATCACGCCGCGTGCGTTTCTGACACGCGACTTGTGGTACGGCAATGGTTGACGCGGTTTTGGCCCGATAGCGACACCGCGTTCCTTCAGAAAGTCCTCGAATATAAGTTAGCTGGTTACAACGCGGAGGTTCATGCCTGGAGCATCCGCTTGCACCGCGCCGTCGTGGCTGCGGACCATTTTCTCCGGAACTTTCGGTCGTTACATTTCGAGCTACCCACGCTGCAGATTGGCGAGTATTTTGTGCTCGCCCGGGCCAAGCACCTGGGCATCGAAGTCACTTGCGAACAGCGGTGGGAAGACTTACTTTCGGAACTGCGGTCGCACATCACTCCCGCTTACCTCCGCCCTGACTATGAATCCATCGAAGTAGTTTTGCCCGGCGGGCCCATTGGTGGATCGCCTACAACTGAACAGTGCGAACACAAGTTCGAAGCGTGCCGCGGCGGGACGATCTTCCTCGCGACGATGGAGACATACCTTCCGCCATTGGTCAGCGTGCTGCGAAAGCTGCTCTCTGATGCCAAGCCTGCGGCACTTATAATCCCGCAACGATTACTTATTTCTCCCACGCTGCACGGTGTCTCTCCGGAGGCTTTGATCACCATCGAGGCGATGACGGCACAGTTCGGGGATATCGCCGCGCCCCCGCCGGATTGGCTTGGGCACGCTCCGCAAACGCAAGCGACGCAGATGCAGACGACGCAGATGCAGGCACCCGACGTAGATTGCGCAACCGTAAGCGGAGTGTCCCTGTGGCCCTTCATCGGGAGAGACTTACACTCTGCGACGGCGGTCTACGCGCCATACGTGCGGCGGCTACGGGTAATGTTTGAAACGGTACTCTCGCGTTACAACATTCGCCATGCAGTCTGTGCCCGGCTCCGCCGCGCGACAGAACTTACGTTTATGCACGCCGCGAAGGGGGTGGGGTGCCGCACAACCATGATCCTGCACGGGCACATAAGCTCTCAACCTGTCCGGACTTTCGTGGACGGTGACTTTAAAACTCCCGATGCTGTGCTGGTGTGGGGGAAGCCCCAGCGCGATATTGCCATGATAAAAGGTGTCGCCCCAGCGAAGATCACCGTCACGGGCAACCCCGCCTGGGAGTGTCCGGGAGCCTTCATCGACCGACAGCCTCTGTTAAGCATGCGGGCCCGGCTTAATATCGAGGCGGCCCGCGCCATTGTTACGTTCATCGGTCAACCCGATGCCGCGCCCCAGTACGAGGAAGTCTTCCGTGCGGTTGCGGCTGTAGACGGTTTGGCTCTTTTGTTCCGCCCCCACCCAAGCGAGAACCCGCAAAGTGTGGCAGAACTCGCTGCTCGCTCTGGCGGGCGAGTGGTGATCGTAACCGAAAGCAGCACTCCTTGGAGCTTTACCGCCGGGCTCAACGAGCTCATCAGTTCCAGCGACTGTGTAATAACATTACATTCGAGTGTAAATCTGCAATCACTCGCGATGGGTGTTCCCGTTGCCACCGTTGCGATAGGATCGCTCGCCCGTGAAGAGCAGTTTGTCTGTTTGGATCTTTACGGACTGCCGGTAATCCACACACCCGAGCAGCTAAGGAAGCTGCTTACAGCGATTTCGTCCGATCCCACAGCGTGGGGAGATTCGATGGCCGCTGCGGTAGACGCAGCTCGGGCGGATTGGGGAATGATCGATGGAATGCACCCCGCCTCGCGCGCTGCGCAGTCGATCATCAAGGGTTGCGAGGCGACCATCGGATCCGGCCAAAGTAATATTTCGACGCCGGCTGGCCCCAACGGCGAGATGAGCATCAACGCTTCTGCGTCTGATCCGCGAGGAAGGGTGGATCGTAAATCGCCAACGCCTTGGGTCCCAAGCTAAACCGATCAATCTTTGCCCCGAAACTTACGCGGAAGATAAGTGCTAACTTCTGCTTGGGGCGGCTTTTGGAGAGCGTGGGAATTTCCTTGAGCGATCGGATCGGCTCGCCCGGCGTAAATCGGATAGTGATGTACTGCTCGTCATAATAAACGTAACCGATCGGCTCGTAGTTCTGGCCGTTGGTGTCCACAAGTAAAGGCGGCATTGCTCCGGTAGCGGTCGCGGCGGCTAGCCCGAGCAGGCTCGACTTACTGTCGGCGTCGACATCGATCTGAACAATATTCGTGTCTGTACTTGACTGGAAGTTCTCAATCCGGAGCGATTTTTCCAAGCCCACGCTCCTGGTCGTGGGGTAGTTAAGCTCAAACTTCTCGGTGCCATTGATTATGACTTTTTCACCCTCGGTGGAGACTTCGAGTTCGCGGAGTGTTCCATCTTGGAGTGTAAACGGAAGCCGCGTGCTTATCTTAACATTGTCGGGCTGGTAGAAAGTCCCCTCGCGGATCGGCTGGCCGTTGCCGATCGTAACCGCCTCGCCCGTATCCCCGGGCCCGCTCGCCGCCGGAGAAGAAGCACCGCCGATAGATCCCACCGGCGATGGTAGCTGCGGGCTGCCGCCAGCCATACGCACGAGGAATGAATCTCGTTCGTCCGTGCTCTTAAAGTTAAATTTGGCGGTGGCGGTCGCGCCCTCGCTGATTACATGGCGGATGTTTTTAATATAGAGCGCGAACGGCTCGTAGTTCGGAGGAACGACAAACTCGAAGGCGAAGGGTGCCTCCGATGCTCCGCCGACCGAGGCGATAAACGTGCCTTCAGAGTTGAATCGCCAGCGTGCGGCGGAGATCGAAGTTGATTCGGCTTGTGAGGCGCACGCGATAGGGAAGACCGTCACTCGATCTAGGTCATCGGTGGTGCTCTGCAGGACGAGGCGGACCTGGGCGGCGCCGATGGCGACTTTACCGTCCTTCTCTTTGGCCCCAGCCATGAACTTAATTAAAAAGCCTTCGATATACGAACCCTCGGGGTAAGCCTCCCCGTTCATGTCCTTGGCGTCCTGAACTTCCAGATTCCAGCGATCTCGCAGGAGCTGCGTCATCTTAAGTTTTGGGTTCTGCCCGACGGTGAAACGCCCGTTCACTTCGAAGTCATCAGGCCGCGTCGTGTTACGCCCCTTGCCCTCGAGCGCGGTAATTCGCAGCGATGTGGGAACTTCGTGCAGCGAAGGATAATACTTCGCGAGCGGCTCGGCGGTCCGGAAGGCTCGTTCGGAGAGCGACCCGTAGAGCATCATCGTAAGTTTGTCGGTGGGCACATAGAGCCCGCCGATCCCGTCGCCGCTGCGGACGATGTATCCGCGCTGAGCGTAACCCACGTGCGTGGTAAAATCAGGCCCCAGGCGAAGGAACCCTAAACTTATGATCGTGATGCCAGAGGCGATCACGCCGGCCAGCACGCCGCAAACGGCCCCGCCCGCGTAATCGGCGGCGGTTCCGGGATTTACATTGGCCCTGAGCGCACTGTCAACACCAAGGCGTAATAATCCCAGGGTTACCGCGAAGGGGCCAGCCAGCCCGACACCCCAGGCGACTGTGCCAACGAAGGAAAAGAAGCCGCTGGTGGGCGCTTGCTCGATCAGATATATGGAAGTTTTTTCCCAAACGGCGAACGCCACCGCGCCGGCGATGACGGTGCAGACGAGATGGATGAACGCGGAGAAGAAACCCCGCGTGAGCCAGATGTAACCCATTAAACCAACGATGATGACCGCGATACCGTTTGCAAACATGGTGCGCCTCTCGATCACGCCGTCCCCTTGGCCAAGCGCGAATATGCTTTACTCTACAGCCAACTTAACTTTTCGCCCGTCGCTCACTTCGCTGCCGCGGGTGGATCTATGACTTCGCCGATTATAACCGATGCCAACTAGTACTTACGGTCAATCCTTCAAGAACGTTCACCCGGCTAGGCTTTCTTTGCGGGTGCCTTTGATGGGGGCGCGGCGGGAGCTTCGGTCTTCGTCGCCACCGCATCAGGCGCGGTGACGCGGCTGATCTCCTCGACACTTGTGATACCGTCGAGTGCCTTCCGCAGGGCGGCCTGTTGCAGCGAGGGCAGGCCACGCTTACGCCACTCACCCTTCACCGCGTTCAGGTCGCCGGCCTTTATCGCGGCCCGTTCGGCGTCTCCAACTGAATAGACTTCAAATACGCCTTCCTGGCCGACATATCCAACCCCGCCGCACACCGGGCAGACCTCTGGCTTGTTCTTGATGAGCACCTGCCCGCCCTTTTTGAACAACTGCTTCACTTTGTCGGCTGGCAATCCTAAACGCTTCACCACTTCGGCAGTGGGCGTGTAAGCGACTCGGCAGTTGGTGCATAACTTGCGAACAAGCTTCTGAGAGATTACGCCCTTGAGCGGCTTGACCGCCGCATCGACTTCGCCGACAAGCTTCACCCACGCCTGGATAGCCTGGATCGCCCCATCGGCCTTCACCCCCGCATAAGCACGCGTCCGATCAATCTCGGCACGAACGACCTCCTTGGCGGTTGCCGAATCAGTTACATCCGCCACTGCGACCACATCAGGATCGCGGCGGATAATTGAACGCACAAGCGTTGAAAGGTCGGGGCCTTCAGCCTGAGGATCAAACTTATTCTGCCGGACCCCTTCGATGGCATCCTGCACCTCGGTCTCAACGGTCTGCACGTTCTTGGTATACGCATCGTGCATCTTTACGATCGTGTAGAGCGTGGTTGTTTTTCCGCAATCGGGGCCGCCAGCGAGCAGCACAAGGCCTTGCCCATCGCTTATGATCGCCTTGAGTTCGGTGAGCTGGGGCGGCTCGAGTAATCCGAGTGCTTCTATCTTCCGCTTCACCTGAGCCTCGGGATCGACGAGGAACATCAGCCGGGGACCAACGGCCGAACCGAGTGACGTAACTCGTAGCTTCTTCTTGGTTTCGCCGCGTTCGATCGTAATGTCTGCCTGCTGTTTCTTTCGTTGATCGGCGACATCCATCTTCGCCGCCGCTTTCCAGAAGACCATGAGCTTAAACGCTTCGGACGCGGGCATGACTGCGCCGGATTGGCGCACGCCGTCGACGAGATGTGAAACGGCGTAGGTATTATCTTTGCCCGTCGGCCCGATTACGGATTCACTTGATCTAACGTCCATTGCCTGCATGATCACTTTTTCGCTGGCCACGCGGACGTCAAACTCCGGAGTGCCAACCAATGGGGGCGCGACCGACATTTTGTCTGGCCCTTTCACCACGAGCTCAACTTTACCCTGCTGCTTTGCGAGCGCCTTCGTGGCACGAGCCTCACGATACTTTGAAAAGTCCAAGGTAAGCCTGAACTGCTCGGGCACGCGCTCATCACGGTTCGTGATCACCGCGAACAGCACGATATCCAAAAGGAGCACGACCGTCAGAAGGCCCAAACCAATCCAGAAGGCACCCTCGTTGGCCATCGGGATCGCCAACACGCCGAGAAACGCGAGTAACGCGACCGAAAGGTGGATCGTGTTCCAGCGTTCGCGTTCGAGAAAGAACCTCGCCGCGTGCTTATCGAGAATTCGCGAAACGACCCACGCCCAGGGCACCAATGGCACAAGAAGCAGAATTGGCTTCCAAAATGAAACTAGAATCAGCGCCTCGGCAATGAGAAGCACCGAAGCCAAGGTGGGGAAGATGTCAAAAGAACCTGCAAACGTCAAAGTAAGCACCTCGTGTAATATCCACTTTTCCCGCTTTGCATCTTGCCCAGAGCCTAGGCTCTGCCCATTTCGCAAAGAATTTAGACCACCGTGAGAGCAGATAATCGAAGATGGCGTGAGGGCAGACGCAGGACCAAACGCAACGCGGATCACCGCACAACACAAGCGCCAGACGATTGGGAGACGGGCCTCCCGGCTGAACCGTGACAGAGTATCAGGCTCACGCCTCAAAAGCACGCGAATCTGTGCGGGTTCGCTAAAACTACGCTGAGGGCGACCCGACCCGGAACAGACACTCGCCCGCCGAAAAGTTTATATGACACCGAAGCCATTGACGCGGCCGGAATCGCCCGGGCCATTTGCAACCATCAGATAGAACCGCAGATCAAGATAGAGCCATTGATCCTCATTGGGACGTTTGAGCGGCTGAAAGTACTTAACTCTTAGTCCGCGTTTGTTGGGCACCGATAGCGCCTGCCGTACCAAATATAGTTGCCGTGCCTCCAAACGGTTGCATCTGCGGATGCGATGGCCATCTTTGATTACACGGTGGGTTTTCGAGGGCCCGGCGGTAGCAAAACGCGGCTGATCGGGCCTATACTCACCTCCACTGCTGTGGCACGCGAGCAGAATCTTGCCGCGGCGGAGAACGGGCGATTGGCGCAGTTGGCTAGCGCGCATCCTTGACATGGATGAGGTCACTGGTTCAAGTCCAGTATCGCTCACTTTTTAGACGCGGCGGGCAGTCGCCCTTTCTTTTGCTTGCTCAAAGCTCTGGAGCAGTCGTTCTATCATTTCAAGTTCGCGCCAACCATTTGAGCGACCACGGGGCTTCTCCGAAGGTTTTCCTAAAATTAATGCCGGTCAGGTCAGGGCATCGCAGCACGTCTAGATGTTACGGCAAGCGGTGATTTGCTACCTTTACAACGCTATCTCAAAAAATTTGAGTGATTTGGCGGTCGCTGTGTATTATGGTTTGCCTGTCACGCGCGAGAGACCCTCGCTCAGATCGCGTTGAGCGTGTTCACCTCGAGTTTGATATGCGCACGGGGTTTGCGTGACCGAGGGTTATCCAAGCGTCCAGGCGATGAAAAACGCCTCGACATCGGCGCCGTCGACTCCGCCGTCGATGTTGAAATCTGCTGCGGACTCGGAGGATTGCCAAGCGAGGAAGAAAGCTTCGACGTCGGACCCATCTACGCCGCCATCTTCATTGAAGTCGGCGCCCGGATAAGTCGCGACCGAGAATGAAAGCCGGGAGATGAGGCCGTTGACGCTAGCGACACCGCTCTCTTTAGTGAAGAAAGAAGGGTACGACCCGCCACCACCCCCACCCGGTCCACCACTTGCGGGATGCAGGCCCGACACCATAAGATTAAGTTTTCCGATCGCGAATCCTCGCGCCGCGTAACTCTGCACATCTGGGGAAGAGACGTCAACGGAGAACGTAAACGATGTGCCCGCAGCTATGGACTGCCCGACGATCAGTGCAGGGTTCTGGCCGATGGCGAGCGGGATTGCTTCGAAACGCTGGCGTACGTGTCGGCCTACATCTATTGATGGTTCACCTGCGCCGTCAAAGATCGCAGCAAAAGCACTACGGACGCCCTCGCGCGGAGCGGGAGGGAAAGGGCTGTACGGCGTGTTCTCGGCGTACGTCTGAGCACTCAACCCGTTTCGGTACCCAACCGCGAAGATCTCAAGCGGTTTTCCGACATCCGCGTCTACAACGTAGGCCGAGTCGGAGGGTGGGTAGGAAGTTGCGACACCGTCAAAGCTTGGGTCGTACAAAAACTGATTGTCGGTCGAGGCAAAGACTGTGATCTCAATTCGATCGACGATGTATCGCTCTGTGCCGCGGCCGGTTGCCACCAAGCTAGAGGTGTCAAAGCCAAGTAAGAACTGGGCATCGCGGTCGTCAAACCCGGGTTGGAAAAGGGCCGCGAAAACTGGGACAGTCTCCTCCGCCCCGGGTCGGCTGGCAAAGGGGTAGTTCCATCGGTCGATCGCCGGAAGCAGTTCGCCAGTCACGATAGTCTGCCCGACGGCCGTCGACGCGAGTAGCGAGGCCGACGCTGCGGTGAAGGCAATCGGTATGAAATGTGCGTGACGGTTTATGAGGCCTGCTTTCATGATGATCTCCATTTGAGAGAGGGATGGTTCGAAGAGTTGTCAGGAGGGTTCTAAGGATGCCACAGGACGAGCGAGAAGGAGGCAACAGATTATACGCTAGAGGCACGAACAAGTTTCGTACCTTTTACCAATCAGTTGCACTAAATCGCTTTTAGTTTGGAAAAGCGGCTTTACCAGCATCTAATCGCGAGTTTCTGGCGAAATGGCTGGTGGTTGTAAGGACTTTCCTTTGCGGTGGGACCGGCTAGAATAGATGATACTCCCGTTCTACAGTAATAGGTTCAGTATGACAAGAATTTCCTTTTTTAAACCTGGGCGGCTGCGGGCTTTGGTTGAGACGGTCAAGGCACATAGCCACTCGGCGAGAGCGCGTAGCTTCGCGAATGCTGCGGATGGCAACCTCGCGCCAAGCCGATGCCCGATTATGCGTGCCACTCGTGCGCTCAAGAGCATCTCCGCAAGTGCGGGATTCACACTCGTTGAACTACTCGTAGTTATCTTTGTCGTTGGGGTGCTGATTGCGTTGCTTCTCCCTTCGTTGGGTAAGGCACGGACCTTGGCGAAGCAGACTCGCGAGCAAGCTGCGGCGGCCCAGATGATGGTCGCGTTCATAGCGTACGCCGACGATAACAAAGGTTTGATTCTTCCTGGCTACCCAAAGCGGGAGTGGGTGAATGGCCCGATGCCGGTGTTCAATGGTGCCGGCGCACGGTTGTTAAATGAGGATGCCCAGCGTTATCCGTTCCGGCTCGCGCCGTATCTTAACTATAACTTTCGGGGTCTGTACCAGTCAGACCGGCTACTGGCGGACCTACGAGAGAAGGAATCGGAGTATCTGCCGTCCGGAATTAATTACGATTACGTTGTGAGCTTGTACCCATCACTCGGGCTTAACGCGGTCTTTGTAGGTGGTTCGGACAGGCTTTTGATGTTTGATCGCCTCTTCCAGAATACCTTCGGCAGGGTGCATGTCGCACGGCTTGACCAAGTGGTGCGGGCGTCGTCATTGCTTACGTTTGTTTCTGCCCGCGCGCAGGAGCAACCCGCGGTTCCGATCCTGGGCAAACCCGAGGGTTTCTTTCGGGTTGACCCGCCTCGATTTGCCTCCAACACTGCTAACTTGTGGGATAATAATTACGAAACGAATGCTGCTTTGCCTGGCATCAACTCAGGCTTTATCTCGCTCCGGTATAACGGCAAAGCGGTGTGCGGCTACCTCGATGGGCATGTAGGGCTACTGGGCTGGTCGGGCTTGAACGACATGCGAAACTGGGCGGACCAGGCTGATTCCGCCGGTTGGACTGTTCGGCCGAGGTAATGCCGCACCCCAATACAGTTCGCAGGCCTGCGCCCACACCCGATTAGTTATATTACGAAAATCTTTTCCATCTGTTCGCGGATGACTTTCAGGCGGGCACTGTCGCCACCGGGCACCTCCGCGGTCGCCCAGTTGCCTACGGGGTTGGTCGAGTAGCCTATTGAATCGAGCTCTTTCATAACCTCAGGCCACCCCGCATCGCCGGACCCTAGCTCGGCGTTGAACCCCTTCCAAAGGCCTTGGTCGTCGCGGATCTTTCGCGAATAATCTTTGATGTGAATTTTTACGATCCGGGGGCCGAGGATCTTAATCCATTGATCGGGGAAACCTGCGTTAATACAGTTTCCGATATCAAAGTGCCACTTGACCAGGGGGCTTTTGAAGGAATCAACGAATCGCGCGGCTTCGAGCGGGCTGAGTAGGAAGTTATTCCAGACATTCTCAATCGCAATTTGAATATTACATTCTTCCGCCGTTTTCAAAGCGGTGGTGATCGCTTGGCTTGAGTATTCCCAGGCCTGGTCGTAAGGCTGCTTAGCTGTTACGACCGCAGGCACCAGCAACACCGAGGACGCCCCCAACGCTTTAGCATCGCGCAGCGCCTGTTCGAGCATCGCGAGCCCCTGTGCTCTTACCTTTGCGCCGGGTGAGTTGAGCGGATACTTCCAGTGGCCACTGTGAACAACTCCGTGCATCGTGATGCCTGTCTTCGCGGCGGCGGCCAATAGACTTTCGTTGCTAATATTGCTGGGCGCATCGATTTCGACCCCCTCAAATCCGCAATCTTTGATCACCTGAAATTTCTCAAGGGGCGTGGTTCCCTCGCCGATCATCCCGTACATAACAGCTGCTTTGAGTGTTCGCTTCGGGCTCTGGCCCGTCGGGGCGGGCGTTGGTGTGGCCAGCGGAGCTGATGTGGGGGGTGGCGAAGCAGGCTGTTCACCGGAGAGCGCACACGAAGCGAGGGAAGCTTGCGCAGCACTCACCATCGTTGAGGCACCCAACGCGGCGGAAGCCACGATCAGTTGACGGCGGGAGATTGCACAGGGCGAGGAAATTGTATCGTTTTGTTGCGGCATAAGTCGGCGGGCCTTACTGCTATTGGTGGCGGGCGAGATTGAAGAACTCCGGTTTACCGATTATCTTAAGTGATGGCTGGTTAGAGTTTAGCTAAAGGGTGTCTTGCCGGGGATCGCGACCTCCGGAGTGGGATAAGGCCCCAGGACCAACTGTTCTGGCACGAGTATTTGCTTGCTGTTGAGTGCCTGTTCCCAAGTTATGGTCTTACCGGTGTAGGCGGACATCCTTGCCATGATCGCCATGAGCGTGCTGTTAGCACCCCGCTCGCAGTCGTTGATCGGTTGACCTAATCGCAGGCTCTTGAAGAAAGCGTTATGTTCGTTCTGATACATATCCTCGCCGGTGGGTCCTGAATATTTCCAAATCGGCTTGCCCGCAGCATCTTTGAGAACGTAAGTCGGTACCCAGCCGTTTACAACCGCACTACCCTTGACACCGTAGATGTAGTCGGTGTTATCGCTGGGAGTTTGATCGATCTGGCGACAGGTGTGAAAGGCCCGGCCACCTCCTTCGTATTCATAAATGGCGGCGAAGTGATCGAACGCATCGCCGTGCTCCGGGCCGGACCTTGCGGCGCGACCCCCCAGACAGTTCACCCGCGCGGGCTTACGATCGCCCATCGCCCAGGCCAGTCGATCGATGCTGTGCACCGCCTGCTCTACGATGTGGTCGCCGCTGACCCAGCAAAAGTGCCACCAGTTTCGCATCTGAAACTCGAGATCGCTCCACTCGGGCTTTCGCTTACGTTTTTCCAATGTGCCTGTGTGGTAGGTGGTGTGGGCGGTGATGATGTCGCCCAGCGCGCCCGCATTGATCTGCTCATATGTGGCCCGCATACCTTCGTTGTAACGCCAACAGAAGCCCACGAGGATGCCGAGATTCTTCTTCTTTGCCTCCGCGGCGGATTCAAGAACGCTCCGAAGCCCGGGGGCATCAGTGGCCAGCGGCTTCTCCGCGAAGACGTGCTTCCCCGCTTCGACGGCGGCTTTAAGGTGCGCTGGTCGGAAAGCCGGATACGAACATAATAAAACGACATCGACCCCTGCATCAATCACTTTCTGGTAGGCGTCAAAGCCTAAAAATTTACGTTCATCATCGACTTTCACACGGGAAGCTGCCGCGTCGCCGAGCTCGTCACGCAGGCCCGCGAGACACGTTTCCAAGCGATCGGGGAAGACGTCTCCTACGGCTACCAAGTCGGTATTCTGATCAGCTCGCAGGGCCTGCACGGCCGCGCCCAGTCCACGTCCGCCGCAGCCAACCAGCCCGATGCGCAATCGCCGCGTATCGGAGGGTTGGGCCACGTGTGAAAGCGCGGAGGCAAGTGACCCGCCCGCCGCGACTACCGCGGCGGTTGCGACAAAGTCACGGCGCGAGAGGCCGGTGGGAAGAGATGTGGCTGGCTTCGAGGTCGGCATGGGTCAGGATGCTCCGGTAGGAACCCAGCGAAAAAGGTCGAGAATCAAAAAGGTACGCACGGGCGGGCGGGGCTAGAGGGTCGCCCGCGCTAGAATCTCCGCAAGGCAGTCCACTGCCGCGTAACGGCGTGAGGCGGGATCGTGATAAGATTGCCTAGAAACTAAAACGCAGACTCGAAAGGTTCGCACAGCAATGTCTATAGCTACACCCACTTCCAACGTAAGTAAAGAGTCCGAAGAAGCTATTTTCTCGCGGGGGCTTGAGGGCATTGTCGCTGGCGAGACCGCTATCTGCTCCATTGAGCAGGGCGGGCTGTTCTATCGGGGGTACGAGATCCATGACTTGGCGAAAAACGCGACCTTTGAAGAGGTCGCTTTCGTGCTACTTGAAGGGCACAAGCCCAGCGCGGCTGAGTTGGCGAGATTCAAGGGTGAGCTCGTTGCTGAGAGGGCCCTACCACCCTCGGTGATCGCGTTCCTGCGCGAAACCGGTCCTGCGCTCAAAGCTGGCACCGCGGTGCCAATGGATGTCTGCCGCACAGCGATAGGCATACTGGGGCACATCGATGTAGATTGTCAAGATAACACCGCTGCGGCGAACTTACGGAAATCCAAACGTCTGCTGGCCAGGTGTCCGGCGATCATTGGGCACATGCAGAGCGTTATTGATGGTCGAGAGCTGATTGAACCGGCGACGGGTGGGGATCCGAAATTATCTCACGCAGCGAATTTGCTTTATCTGATGACGGGCAAGAAGCCCAGCGCGCAGTTCGAACATTGCGTTGATGTGTCGCTCATTCTTTATGCCGAGCACGACTTTAATGCGAGCACATTCGCTTGCCGCGTTATCGCTGGAACGCTCAGCGATATGCACGGCGCGGTCTGCGGCGGAATCGCGGCATTGAAAGGGCCGTTACACGGGGGCGCGAATGAAGCGGCGATGGAGATGCTTAAGCGGATTGATAAGCACGTGCAGGGTGGTGGTACCGTCGAGGGGTATATGCAGCGCGCGTTTGAAACGAAGGAAAAGCTCATGGGTTTTGGTCACCGGGTGTATAAGAATGGCGATCATCGGGCACCGATCCTCGGAGCGTTGGGCCGGGAGATTGCAAAGGGGCAGGGTCCAGAGTCGCTTAAGTGGTTTGAGATGGGCGACCGCGTGCAGAAGATTATGTTGGATCAGAAGAAGATCCACCCGAACGTCGATTTTCCTTGCGGGATGACTTACTTTGTGATGGGTATCCCGGTACCGCAATACACCCCCATCTTCGTTGCTTCGCGGCTTTCGGGCTGGTGCAGTCATATTATGGAGCAGCACGCGAACAACCGCATCATTAGACCGTTGAGCCGGTATATCGGGGAGCCCACTCGATCATGGAATAGTTGATCGTAAGTGTAAGCAATTCGGGAGAGTTGCGGCGGGCGGGGTCGGTTTTGCATGGACCGCGGAGCGCTCGGGATCTCTCGCACGGCCAGGCTTTTCGACTGGCTGGCTGAAATTTATGCTACAGAGGAGTATGGGCGAATGCAAGGATCGCATCGGAAGAGCGAGAAGCAGCGGAGTGTGGTCGAGTTGCAGAGAGCGGGAGGAATAGGGCGCGCGGCGGCACTTTGCTTCGCGCTAGCGGGACTTGCTGTAGCGCAGCCCCCCGGTCAACCGGTTTCAGGGCCTGCCCCCTCGCCAGCGGTGGTTGAAACTCAAGCGGGAGCGAAGCCGTCGACGGTTACGATACGAGTTGCTACCTTCAATATTGAGGACGTTTCTACATTGGACGTGCTGCGGAGCGACCAGCCTCGTTTAAAGCACCTTGCCTCGGTCATCGCGTCGATCCGACCTAATATTATATTGCTCAACGAAATCGCTTATGATTCCCCCGGCGCTCCCTCCGTTCCCGCGGGCGAGCCTCCAGGACGCAACGGCGAACGCTTTGTTACGAGTTACTTGTCGCACTACCCGGATCTACCCCGATACAAGGCGTACATGCCGCCGGTGAATACCGGGATATCGAGCGGCTTTGATCTTGATAATGACGGCAAAGTAGTATCTGCCTATTTGGAACCGGCGGCGGCAAACTCCGATGGAACGCCCGCCCCGCAGACGGAGGCGGGTCGCGCTTATGGGAACGATTGTTATGGCTTCGGCACGTATCCCGGCCAGTACGGCTTTGCGTTGCTCGTCGATGAACGCCTAACAATTTCACCCGAGAGCATTCGCACCTTTCAACGCTATCCGTGGTCGTATCTTCCCGGGGCATTCCTGCCGCGTAAACCCAGCGCCGGGACGGGCAGCGAGGTTACGCCTGGCGAACACTGGTACAGTGAGGAAGAACGTAAGTATCTGCGGCTAAGCTCGAAGACTTTTGCGGATATTCCTGTCACCATGCCGAACGGCGCGGTGCTTCACCTGCTTTGCAGTCATCCAACACCGCCCGCGTTTGATGGAGCCGAGCAACGTAACCAGCGTCGCAATCATGATGAGTTGCGCCTTGTGGCCGATTACATTCAAGACGCGGCGCATCTAGTGGACGATGCGGGAAAAGAGGGGGGATTGGGCCGTTTTGAGCAGTTCGTGATTCTGGGTGACCTGAACGCGGATCCGAAGGACGGTAGCTCGTTCAAAGATCCGATGCAGCGTTTTTTCATGAGGAATCGGAAGGTGAACTTCCGATTCACGCCCGAGTCTCCTCTTGCGGTGGCGGGGCTGGATGCAACGGACACGGCCTCGTTTAAGTTGCGGGTTGATTACGTTTTACCATCCATCGGCGTTACCGTCGTGCGGGGTGGTGTTCATCGGGAGGTTCCGGCGGGCGCGTCCCGGTTTCCCAGCGATCACTATCCGGTCTACCTGGATCTCGCCGTGCCCCCGCCGGTGCTGATGGATGACACCAAATAGGGAATTCGGGGGCTTGACCGCAGATCCCGCGTGCCGCCGTAGGTGGAATAATGGCGCGGAACACGGGGCTGGAGTTCGCAGAGTTAGGAGCGTACTCTCATATTATGATAAAGCCCCGCATCATCGGTTTTGCCGGAAGCACTCGCGACAAATCGTTCAATAAAATACTGGTTCGGGCGGCGCTGAATGCGGCACAAGCCGCGGGAGCCGAAGTTACATTCATCGATCTTCGCGACCTTGCCCTCCCGCTTTACGATGAAGATCTGGAGTCCAAGTCGGGCGCACCCGACGGTGCGAAACGCCTTAAAGACCTCATGCGCCCGGCGCATGGACTGCTTATCGCTTCGCCCGAATATAACAGTTCGGTCTCCGCCTCGCTTAAGAATGCGATTGACTGGGCAAGCCGGCCCGAACCGGGACAACCCCCGCTCGCGTGCTTCACTGGCAAGGTCGCTGGGTTGCTAGCCGCGTCACCGGGAGCACTCGGTGGCTTGCGGGGTCTGGTTCACTTGCGGGCCATTCTGGGAAACATCGGTGTCATCGTTCTCCCACAGCAAGTCGCGGTGATGAAAGCGGCTGACGCGTTCAACGAGGCCGGGACATTGAAAGACGAAAAGCAACAGGCTTCTGTAGTGGCACTGGCGGCGGCGGTGGTATCAACGTCGGCGAAGTTAGCAGCATCGTAAGTTCAGTTGCAATATTTGGGGGTGGGGAAGCCGCCGCAGCTCTGGCGTGGAGCCTGTGAGTTCGCGGTTGGCAGGTGCCCGATGCCGACACTATCTCAACATAATATAATATTAACCAATCCGCCGACCGCTCGTTTATTAAGTCTTGATGCGCTGAGGGGCATCACGATCGCGGTGATGCTGGTTGTGAACAATCCCGGGTCGTGGTCGCATATCTATCCCCCGCTTGCGCACGCGGCTTGGGATGGCTGCACGCTGGCGGATCTCGTCTTCCCGCTCTTTTTGTTCTCGGTCGGGGCTTCGATGTCTCTCTCATTTCCCCGTGCGCTTTTGGGCGGCACAACGCGCGGCGAGATTTGTAAACGAGTATTGCTGCGCGGTTTCATCTTGATCGCGCTGGGGATCGGCCTGAACATGCTACCGCTGGTGCTGCGCCAGTTCTTTTCAGCGGACGCACCCGACTGGTCCACGTTACGACCTCTCGGAGTTTTGCAACGTATCGGCGCGGTGTTCATCATGTGCAGTGCCTTGGTGCTATTTCTTCCCAGGGCCTGGCAGTACGCCGCTGGATTTGTAATACTGCTTGGCTACACACTGATTATGTTGCCCGCGCCGGTGAACCCTGCGGATAATCTCGCCGCGTGGCTCGACAGCTTGGTCATTCCGTCGAGCCACCTTTACCGCGGCGGCCCATTAGACCCTGAAGGACTACTTTCGACTTTACCTGCGGTGGTTTCGTCGCTGCTGGGCTTTTGGATCGGTAGTTGGGTCTCCTCGCAGCCCAGAACGGTTAGCACCGCCTCGCGGATGGTTGCGCTTGGAACGTGGTTATTAATAGCGGGATTAGCCGCGGGGTACGTGCTGCCCGTGAACAAGGAACTGTGGACGCCAGCGTACGTTTTGCTTACAACCGGCGTGGCCACAGCGGTGTGGGCGATGCTCTACGCGATATCAGAGGTGAGGAGCCGAGCGCGCCTTTTGCAGCCATTTATTATACTCGGCAGCAATGCGATCTTCGCTTTCGTCGCCTCAGGAGTGGTAGGGCGACTTCTTGGTTTTATACAAGTGGGAACTCCGGAGAAGAGCTTGGGCGCGACCGCTTACGGGGCGATCGCTGCCCACATGTCGCCCGTCAATGCTTCTCTCTGCTTCGCCTTAGTTACGTTAGTATGCTGGTATTTCGTGCATCTTGCGCTGTACCGCCAACAGATCTTCTTCAAAGTCTGACAGATACAGTTGACAATCTATGCTCCTTCCCGCCCCCAACGCTGTCACATTCCTTGGCGGCTTGGCGTGCCTGCCGACGCGGCTCTCGTATTCTGGCATCGACCATGCTGACGAATCCGACCTCTTGGTCGGCCTGAAACGCCTACTTGAGCGGGGCATGAATGCCCACCTCGCGGATTCTCCTCTAAGCGCGACGATCAGAATGCAGTTTGACAGCAGCATGCGCGGCTCCGGGGCCTACTCACTGCTTATCACGGCCGAGCGTGCTCAAGCACAAGTTGAAGTCACAGCCCGAGATGCTCTTGGTGCTTTTTACGCGGTTCAAACGCTTATTCAGCTACGCAAAGTCTATGCGGATTGCATCCCCGCGCAGCGAGTTGACGATGCCCCGCGGTTCGCAACACGCGGCGTAATGCTTGATGTTTCACGCAACCGCATCCCCACGATGGCAGAGTTTATGTCGATTATCGATACACTCGCTTCGCTGAAATATAATCATCTACAACTCTATACGGAACATACGTTCGCCTACGCCTCGCATGGGGAAGTGTGGCGAGGGTTTTCCCCCCTCACCGCTGAACAAGTCACCCGACTGGATGTCGCGTGCCGCGAGCGGGGGATCGAGTTGGCAGCCAATCAAAACTGCTTTGGGCATCTTGGCTCATGGCTCAACAAGCCCGCCTATGCCCACCTCGCGGAGACGCACGGCGATTGGGTGTTTGACGTATGGCCCCGCAGTGGCCCCTTCTCGCTGTGCCCCACCGATCCACGTTCTATTACATTCGTGGAATCGCTGCTCGATGAGTTACTACCGTGCTTTTCCAGCCGCACGGTTAACATTGGCTGCGATGAGGTGTACGACATCGCTAGCGGGCGATCCAAAGAAAAAGTTGCGTTGCTCGGCCGGGAGCGGGTGTACATGGAGTTCGTGAACTCAGTAGCCACGGCGTGCCGCGAGCGGGGCCGGTCGGCGCAGTTTTGGGCCGATATCGCTCTATCCCACCCTGAGTGCGTGAAGGCTATTCCGCCCGATTTAACTTCGCTGGCCTGGGGGTATGAGCCCGATTCGCCCTTTGAAACGTGGGGGCGGTTGCTTCAAGGCCGCCCCTTCTGGGTCTGCCCCGGCACCTCTTCGTGGCGGTCACTTGTCGGCCGAAGCACCGAGCGAAGAGGCAACATCGCGCGCGCAGCGCAGCACGGACTTACGTTCGGAGCCACGGGCTTTCTGGTTTGCGACTGGGGCGATACCGGGCATCACCAGCAGTGGCCGATTACGTTACACGCGCTCGCGGATGCCGCCCAAGCCGCGTGGAACCCCGCGGAGCCGATCGACCTTGCCGCGGAATCGCTCCACCTCTTTGATGATAAACTTAATATTGCTGCGCCATGGCTTGAGGCGCTGGGTGACGCGGACCTGCCGCTCCGCGAATCGTGCGGGCCTCTCTCTCACCCGAGTCGTACACGACTTCTAAATCAGACGGCGATCTTCATCGACATGTTCAAACGTACAGATGAACTCCAGCACATCGGCCCTCGTGCTCACTGGTTTGAAGCGCTCGACCGCATTGATGCGCTTGCTTCTCGTTGCCCCACGCTTCCGAACTCGCTAATGACCGATGAACTCCGGCACACAGCGGGCTACGCGCTTTATGCCGCGGGCAGAGCGGCGTTCCGGCGCGATGTTACGGCGAATACCGGCATCCCTGCGGCAACGCTTTCGCAACTTACAGCTCAACTCGCGGCGGTCCGCGGTGAGCACCGACGCTTATGGCACGTGCGTTCACGCAGCGGAGGTTTTGTGCAAAGCGATGGTTTCTTTGACCAGATTGAAGCGGCACTGCTTTCAACTGGCGGCGCCACGAGCACCGGCCTCGCCACCGCGCGAGACCCTGCCGGTGAGCCGGAGGACCCTTCGTTCGCTTGATTCCTGAGGAACCCGCTCTTGCAGGCGTATCTTAAGTCGAGAGCGATCCGTGGAGAAGGGTTAAAAGTCTTGCTTTCCGAAGTTCTCTTGCATCCGCTTAAGATACTCACCTATGGCCAAGTTACGCGAAGCTGTTTCTCCCCGTCCTTCACGTTACGTGATCGGCTGCATGTCGGGGACGAGCCTCGATGGCCTCGATGTCGCGCTCGTTAAGATCGAGGGACGCGGCCTGCAGATGCGAGCATCGATTGTCTCGAGTCTGGCGGTAGGAATGGGCCGTCTGCGGCCCCAACTTAAATCGCTCGCTGAGCAGGTTCCACGATCTACAGGCGATATCGCCGCGATGCAGGCTGACTTCTGCACGCTCCACGTTCGCGCTTGTAAAAAGTTGTGGAGGGAATGGCAACAACGGTCGCACCAATCGCCGAAGCTGTCGCTTATCAGTGTACACGGACAGACGGTTTTTCATGCATCCCCGCTATCGTGGCAAGCATTCGCCCCGACGCAACTTTCGCTTGAACTCGGTTGCACGGTGGTCTCGGACTTACGCGCGGCCGACATCGCGTGCGGCGGCCAGGGAGCCCCGCTTACTCCGCTCGCCGATTCGATTTTGTTTCGTCCCACGGCACGACCCGCGCGTGGCGCCTCTTCGCGCGCACCGCGAGCTCCGCACACTATTATAATTAACCTAGGCGGGTTTTGTAACTTTACGGCACTCACCTCGCCCTCCGCCGCCAATGCAAAACGTCCTCCCGTCATTACCGGGGGCGACATCTGCGCGTGTAACCTGCTCCTCAACGCCATCGCGGTAGCGGGCTGGGGAAAACCCTTTGACACCGGCGGTTCGCACGCCTCGGCGGGCACGGCCAACCCGCGGCTCGTTGCGAGTCTGATGAATATTTTGTCGGAGCAGTCCACATCGGGCCGCAGCTTGGGGACGGACGATGCAGTCGAGCCGTTGGCGACCTCATTGCTTCGCCAGCACAGTCCAAACGATGTCGCCGCGGCCGCCACCCAAGCCATCTCGCGAACCATTGCGGCGCGGTTACGCGACGAGTGCAACGTCGGGAATCAGGGCGCGACACGGCGAGGCAAGTACGCGACGTCGGATGCACCAGTTGTGATCTTTCCCGAAACTCGGGTGATCCTGGCAGGGGGCGGATCGAAGCACCGCCACTTGGCGAGCAGCATTGGAAAATGCTTGGGATTCGCGATTTCTACCTCAGATCAGTGGGGCGTGCCGATCGCTGCGAGAGAGGCGGCGTGCTGGGCCGTGCTCGGCGCGCTCGCTGAGGACGGAGTGCCCTCCGGAGTGGCGTCTATTACCGGAGCGGTGAACGCGGGAAGAATCCGGCCTGGGACGTGGGTCTTCCCAATGTAACAAGCCCACAGCGAGCATTCATGCGCGCTGCCGCCTCCAATCGCTGTGCGATGGCGGTTGGCGAAGAGGCTTAAGTGATTCGGCGGCGTGCGCCCCCTACTATTGCCTATGCACATGAAGCATTCCGACCGAGAGCACGGTCCGCCGGTCGTTCCCGTCAAGTTTATTCTCGAAGACGCCGCAGCTTTGACCGGCGGCGCGCAGCAGGATCTCACGCTCATGGGGGGTACGGGGGAGAGCTTGCTCGAGCTGGCGATGGAGCACGGAATTAATATTGAGCACGCTTGCGGGGGTGTCTGCGCTTGCTCGACGTGTCATATTTATGTTGAATCGGGCAATCAGCACTTGGCGGAGTCTACGGAAGCGGAAGAAGACCGCGTGGAGGAAGCGCCAGGGCTTCAACGCAACAGTCGGCTCTCCTGCCAGTGCGTTATTCAGGGTGCGGGGCCAATTTCTGTTCGAGTGCCCTCTTGGAACCGCAACGCAGTGAAAGAAATTCCCCACTAGCGGCGCGATTTGGCGAGACCAAGCCCAGACGGCCATGAAGGCTATGACTTAATTCGGAGACAGGTAGCGATGAAGCCCGAGGAACTGCATTGGTTGGATGTAGAGTTGATCGGCGAGTTTCTCAACGAGCACTTTCCGACCAAAGACCCGCTGCGGATCGGATTCGTCGAACTCAAAGGGCTGGTGCTTTCACTGCCGGGTTTTGCCGAACAACCCGGCCACCCGTGCAACGAGAAGATTCTTGAGACCATTCAACGGTACTGGATTGAAGAGCGCCAGGACGCGGAGACATCGGCGGGCGATGCGGAAGAAGACGACGACGATTGATTACGCCGCGTGCTGAGTGAAGCATCGTGCGACACGAGACAAGTAACTCTCCCTATGCCAAAGCCCCGAGTGCTCCATGATCATTACTTTAAACTCGCCAAGGAGGAGGGGTATCTCGCTCGCTCTGCGTACAAGCTCATCGAGATGAACGAGAAGCGGCGGCTTATCCGCTCCTCTGATCGCGTGATTGACTTAGGTTGTGCACCCGGCTCGTGGTTGCAAGTCGCCGAGCAGATCATCGGGCCGCGAGGGCAGGCGGTGGGCATCGATCTCCAGGAAGTCGCGCCGATCTTCGGTCCAAACGTGAGCACCATCGTGGGCGATGCATTCAAGGCGGACCGCGAGTTGCTGTTGCGTTTCTTCGGCGGCGCCAAGGCCGATGTCTTGCTTTCGGACATGGCACCCAACACTACCGGGCATGGCGATGACCATATGTCGGCCCGGCTTTGCCGCCGCGTCTTAGAGCTTGTGCCTCACGTGCTGCGCGTGGGTGGGCACCTTTGCATGAAAGTGCTCGAAGGTTCAGACATGCCCGATCTGATCGTTGAAACGCGCGCGATGTTCCGCGAAGCGGGAACCACCAAGCCCGATGCCAGCCGCGAGATTTCGCGGGAGATTTTTATCTGGGCGTGGGGCCGAGCACCAGGCGCGGGTCTTCGCAAAGGGCCCCGCGCTGCGGGCGTTGCGCCCCCACCGCCGGAGTTGGGGCCGGGATGGGGTTCTTCCAACACGGAACAATCGCCTCGCCGATGATAACTTATTACGAAGGGTGTGTTACTACACTTGGGCGGTCCCGGTTTTTCAGAGGTAATATTACAGCGGTGCCGCCCCGCTTGCCCGCCCCCCACTTAAGCTCCGATGCTCCTCGCGCCCTCAAACGCCCTGCTGGCCGCCTCGGTGGTTTTGCCCATCCTGCTCGTGCTCTATATGCTTAAGTTGCGGCGGCGGCCGCTGCGCGTTAGCACCATCGCGTTCTGGCTGCGCGCACCGGAGGATCTCCAAGCGAATGAGCCGTTTCAGCGGCCGCGCCCCTCCTGGCTGCTGCTGCTTCATTTACTTATATTACTCTCGCTCCTCGCCGCCCTCGCCCGTCCCGCGCTTCGCGACCCATCACCCACTTCGCCTCTCACGCTTCTGATAATTGACCACTCGGCTTCTATGTCCGCGGTTGACACTGGCGAAACCACTTCACGTTTGAGCCGCGCGAAAGTCGCTGCGGTGGTCGAAGCGAAGCGGATCCTCGCGGCCCGCGCCGATCGCCGCGTGGCGGTGGTGGCGTCTAGCGCCGATGCAGTTTTGGCAAGCCCGTGGACATCCTCGCCCGGCATCGCTTCGGAGTCGATTGACCGGATCCAAGCGACCGATCAGCCGGGGACCATTCAGCGGGCACTCGACCTCGCAAAGACAATCGTGTCGAATGCTTCGGAGGAGAGCGGACCACCGCAGGCGTCGATCATCATTTACAC
>CAYVFW010000008.1:37952-41168 GCA_964450325.1 uncultured Phycisphaeraceae bacterium
CATTTACACCGATGGCGTGCTCGAAGTCCCCGCCTCCGCGTTTACTAAGGATGAAGCGGGGGAAATCCGCTTTCGCTCGCTTCACCCCATTCGCTGCGTGCTGCTCGGACCCCCGCCCGCGCCATCCGCTTCGCCAGTCACGCCAATCACGCCAGTTGAGCCAGTTACGACAGTCACGACAGCTACGACACTTTCGAGTGTTCCGCCAGATGCCGCCGCAGCTCAGGCAACAAATCCTAATCAGCCCGCCCTCCCTGCGGCGTTACCGCCCGTACCCCTCGCCGCTAATCGGGGAGTCACATTGCTCTCCGCGCAGCGCGGTGACACGCTCTCGCCCGCGTCGCTCACGCTATTTGTCGAGATATCAAGCAATATTCCTCGCGGCTCAATCGCCCCCGTGCGCGATGACGTCCCGATATCAGTTACACTCAATGAGCGGGTGCTCGCCCGCCGCGTCGTTACCGTCGAGGGTGACGCCACCACCGCGACCACCACGCTTGAACTAACCGAGGTAGGTCGCGGATTACTTACGGTGAGCATTGACCTGACCGATGCGCTCGCAAGTGATAACGCCGCGGCCATGGTGATTGACGCCTCCATACCCCCACGGCTCCTACTGGTACAGCCCGCCGCCTCCACATCTTCAGCGCGCGTGCTGCTCGCTGATGTCCTTTCCGAGGTCGAAAGCCTCTCTTTCACCTCGGTTACGCTTGAAGGCTACCAAGCACTTTTGGATTCGGGCGGTCTGGTCAACTTTGATTGTGTTATCTTTGATTCGGTCACGCCGCCTGCCTTTCCAGCGCTCGCTAGTCTTTCGATGGGGTGCATCCCGCCGTTTAATCGCGTTGCCTTGGTCCCCGCAGAGAACGTCTCCGGCGAGCCGGGTGCTACCACTTTCTTCTGGCAACGCGGCCACCAACTCTTACGCCATATCTCTCTAGATTCGCTTATAATTGACGATCTCTCGCACTTCGCCATTACCCCGACGGGCCGCCCCGCCATCGAGGAAATCGTTACAAACCGCAACGGCCCGGTTCTGATCTCCTTTTCTTGGGGTGTCAGCGACGCTGGTATCAATCGGCACGTCGCCACCGCCTTTGACCTCGCACGAACCAACTGGCCTTTGCAAGCCTCATTCTCCGTCTTCGTTGCCGATGTGCTCAAATTCCTTATGAACCGATCAGAGGACGCAGCGGGCCGATTCAGCCGCACCACGCAACCCGTCGTGGTTCGGCTTTCGCCGGAAACGCCAGCCCGCGCCGTGATCGACCTCTCCGGCCCAACGACCGTCAAGATACCCCGGTCCGTAGCCGTGGAGGCCACCGAAACAGCCGATCAGTTGCTTGAACCGGTTGAACTCTTCGCATCATCCCTCCCGCTCACCGGAGTTTATAGCGTGCTGACCGACGGCGCAGCCGCTACCCCCACCCGGTGGGTGAACGGAATCGACCAATTAATCGCAGTGAACTTGCTGAGCCGCAGTGAATCGCTACTTATACCGCTGCCGCTGGCGACCACCCCGAACCCGCAACTGGCCGCTGTTGGTGCGGGCCAATCTCAGGAAGCGACTTCCGTCGCTGGCTCAACTCGGACGGATGTGCTGGCGGAGCTGTGGCCGGTGTGCATCGGAATCGCCTTGGCCCTGCTTTGCGCGGAGTGGTTCGTTTATGGCCGCCGCAAACTGGCCTAGCACTTCAAGGCACTGTGTTTTCCGATGCTCGAACTCTTGCAGCTTCGTGCTATATTGCCCTGCGAGAGAGATGCCTTTTACCCTAACCCGCCGTAGAATCTGCCATGACCGATCCTGACACGATTCTACTCACGGCCGAGGCAGGTATGGACAAAGCCCTCGACTACCTCAAACAAGAGCTACGCGGCGTGCGAACGGGCCGCGCCTCCCCCGCGATGGTCGAGTTCCTTAAGGTTGAAGCCTACGGAAGCATGTCAGATCTGAAGGCACTCGCGGCGATCAGCGTCCCTGAGCCTACTCAGATTCTCATCAAGCCCTTCGATAGCACGATTGTAAGTGCTATCAAATCGGCGATCGAAAAGAGCGGCTTGGGCGTGAACCCGATGGTCGAGGCCAAGCAGATCCGCATCCAGCTTCCTTCCATGAGCTCCGAACGGCGGCAGAAGGATGCGGCTCGGATCAAAAAGATGGGGGAAGAGGCAAAGGTCGTAATTCGTAATTCTCGGCGTGATGCCAATAAGCTGACCGACACGCTAGGCAAGGGCTCGGCGGCGAATGTGCCCGAGGACGAGATTAAGACGCTCAAAGAAGAGATACAAGCACTGCTGGAAAAGTTCGAGAAAGACGTCGATGCTCGCGTTGATGAAAAGACCAAGGAAGTTCTCACGGTCTAATGTAATCATACGTCGGAGTTGTTACAACCTACGATCCTTGAACCGGCTCGGGCGGGCATCCATGGCCAAAAGACCAGCGACGAACCTCACATACGCCGGATCAGGCGTTGACATCGATAAGAAAGATGCCTTCACCGAATCGCTTAATTCGATGCTGCGCAAGACTTTCACACAGCGCGTGATCCCCAACCCCGGCGGGTTCGCGGGCCTCTTCCGTCTTGATTATAATCGGGGTCTCTTTGCCCGTAACTACAAGGACCCTGTGCTGGTGGCATGCTGCGATGGCGTAGGTACCAAGATCAAGTTGGCGGCCGAGTTGAAGTCGTACGGCACCATCGGCATTGATCTCGTGGCGATGAACGTCAACGATCTGATCGTGCAGGGGGCCGAGCCGCTTTTCTTCCTTGATTACATCGCGACGCCGGCCGTGGATACCGCTTTTCTCACCGAGCTGGTATCCGGCATCGCCGAGGCTTGCCGTAAGTGCGAGTGCTCCCTGATCGGCGGCGAGACGGCGAACATGCCCGACCTGTATCGCCCGGGGGACTTTGATCTCGCGGGTTTCTGCGTCGGTGTTGTTGAGTTAAAGCGTGTGAAGCGCCCCACGCAGGTGAAGGCCGGAGATGTAATATTAGGGTTGGCCAGCGATGGCGTGCATAGCAACGGCTATACCCTCGTCCGCGAGATCGTGAAACAGGCTAAGCTCGATCTACACGCTGTCTACCCAGAGCTCACGCCCCCGGGCACTGGTAAACGCCGTCGTTCCTCTGTCGCCAATAAGTCCACGAAGAAGGCGGCCGAGAAGCCGATGACGCTCGGCCAGGTGTTGCTTACCCCCACCCGACTTTACCC
>CAYVFW010000009.1:0-39267 GCA_964450325.1 uncultured Phycisphaeraceae bacterium
CTTGTGAAGTGGCTCAGCGTTCGGGGCGGCCCAGCCTGCTGGGTGGGTTGGGCTCTACGTACAGCGTGCGCCGCAGAGTTTGTCGAGATAATGAATTCTTGATGAAAACATGAGGCGAGCGACTTGTGCCAACCCGTGGCTGCGGCTTAAAGGTGGGTCAACTGACTCACCGTCGACTCGCCAGTTTTAACGCGTGGTGCTGCGCCCGCGTCAACCACCCGTCGCACGAAATGTGCGAGCGTTCACGGCCTTCGCGCGCTCGCAGAGTGAATAGCTCTGCTGCTTACTCTGGCCAGCTCTGCCCGCAAACCGGGCCATCGCTTCTTACAGAACCGAAGCCCTTAGCCGGTAGCCCAGCAAGGAGCGACACAGCTTCAAAGCCACTTTCCATGGCTCAAAAGGGTGGCTACGTTCGGTGCGCATAAAATACAAAGATCTATGCCCGTTGCCGAATCAACCCCCGCGCCTATCCGTGTCTTGCCACAGCTTGTGGCCAATCAGATCGCGGCGGGCGAAGTTGTCGAGAGGCCAGCCAGCGTCGTGAAGGAACTGACAGAGAATGCGCTCGACGCTGGCGCGACCAGGATCGTGCTTGAGCTTGAGCAGGGTGGGATTGAGTTGATCCGGGTGAGCGACGATGGGGGCGGCATTCCGGAGCATGAGTTACATCTCGCGCTCGCACCACACGCGACCAGCAAAATCGCGAAGACCAGCGACCTTGATCGGATCATTACCCTGGGGTTTAGGGGCGAAGCCCTCGCTTCGGTGGCGAGCGTGTCGCGTCTATCGCTGCGCAGTCGGACGGCGTCGATGCTCGCCGCGGCGGTGGTGGAGGTCGAGGGGGCGACCATCGGCATGCCCAAGCCTGCGTCGGGTGCTGTTGGAACCTGCGTCACGGTTCGTAACTTATTCTTTAACACCCCCGCTCGACGTAAGTTTCTCAAAACCGTCGCGACCGAGCAGGAACGCGCGCTTGATGCGTTTAAGCAAATCGCGCTTGCGCACCCGGGCATCGGCTTCGGTGCAACGGTGGATGGTCGAACAATCTTAGATGTGCCCGCAGCCCAAAGCCCCAGGCAGAGGGCTTTGAGCGTGCTGGGCAAAGACCTTGAAAGCCAACTGCTCGATATTCACGCGGATGAGTTTGACGATAGCCGAGGGGTTGCGTTGTGGGGCTTGGTGGGCTTACCTTCGGTGGCTCGCGGCACCAACAAGCACCAGTACATTTTCATTAATGGACGGTCGATCAGAGACCGCACCATTCAACACGCCATCGCCGAGGCGTATCGCGGGTTAATTGAACCTTCGCGCTACCCCACCGCCATGATCATGCTGGAGATGTCCGCAGAGGGGGTTGATGTTAATGTCCATCCGCAGAAGACAGAAGTGCGTTTTCGTGACGGGTCGCTGATCCACTCGGTCGTGCTCCGATCGGTGCGAGACGCCCTCAAGCGGGCTGACTTAACACCGGCTTACATCAGCCCGGCCTCGGCTCAGCGAGGAACCGGGGAGCTGAACGGCGGCAACACCGGAACATGGAACACTCCTGATCTGCCCGGCAGCGGGGTGCACCAAGGAGTTACCCCCAACGAGAATATCGAGCCAGCCGACGGACCAGGTGCCATCAAACGTTTTGTTGAACACTTCCACACAACTTCCGGGCCGACTCCTACGCAGCGGTTTAATTATGACGCGGTGAAGCGGGCGATGGACGGAGCGCAAGGAGCGGAACCGGCCGGAACCAACGAAGTCCAAGCGGCCAGAGATCAGCCGCACAGCACAAACGGTGCGGGCACATTGGTGGACAACCGGCCTCACTCGCGCGTGCTTCAAGTTCATAACTCATACCTGGTAACGCAAGATGAGAGCGGGGTTGTTATAATTGATCAGCACGCGCTGCACGAACGTGTGATGTTTGAGTATCTGCTCGCCCGAGTGATGCGGGGGGATTCTTGCGGAACTTCGCCGCCGAACAATCAAGTACCGCAAGCCGATGATGGGGCTAGCGAGGAGGCGGCGGGGAAAGGGAGATTAGAGAGCCAGCACCTGCTCGCACCGGCCATACTTACGTTGCCGGTATCGCAGATCGGCTTGCTCCCCGAGTTGATGCCCTTGCTCCGCCGCATCGGAATCGATGCCATTCAGAGCGGGCCCACAACCATCAGCATCCACGCGTTTCCTAACTTTCTCTTTGACCGCGGGGTGGACCCCATCGAGTTCATGCAAGAGCTTATGGACCGCGCTGAGGGCGCGCCGCTGATGGCCGACCTTAAACGGGGAGGCGAGCAGGCGATGCGGGCGGTGCTCGGCATGATGTCCTGTAAAGCAGCGGTGAAGGCCGGTGACAGAATGAGCGACATCGAACTTACAGAACTCGTAAGACTACGCGGTGAGGTCGAGCGTTCGAGCAACTGCCCGCACGGTCGCCCAACTAGCATCCGGCTCACACTCCGCGAGCTCGAGAAACTCTTCGGGCGATCCTGAGTTCTATTTACTTTGGGTCGTGACCGTCGCCGCCGTCGGCGTGCGGCGCACCTGTTAACTTAATATCTTCCGGCTTGCCGTGAGTTTCCGGCGCGGGTTGAATGGCCTTCACCCCGTGCCCACTTGGTGCGCCCGGCGCTTTGAGTGCCGCGACGAGCTCGGTTTGCCAAGGGTGCTCACCCATGAACTCAACTTGGCCGGTGCCGATGTCGTACACAGCGCCCACTACTTTGAGCCGTCCATCTGCAACGCGGCTTTGAAGCTCCGGGCTGGATTTGTAAAGGTCAAAGATCGTTTGCCATACGTTCTCGCGGACGACCAGCGAGATAAGCTCTTTCTCATCGGCCTCGGGATGGTTACGTTTAGCTCGCGCGACTGCGGGCTTGATACCCGCGACCAGTTCCGCCACTTTGCCGCGAAGTGGGGCATTGGTCACCGCCGCGGCGACGGCTCCGCATTTCGAATGGCCCATCACGACCAACAGGGGCGTCTTCAGATGCTCGACCCCATACTCGATAGTGCCAATCTCGCTACCGCCCGCGCGATTACCAGCTACGCGGACAACGAAGAGATCGCCCACGCCACGATCAAAGACGCGCTCGACGGGAATGCGTGAATCTGAGCATGTAATTATTGAACAGAAGGGCGTTTGGCCGTTAGTCGCTGTCTCAGAGAGGCGGCTTAACTCGGTGTTTGGGGCGGTGCAGCGGTTGGTGACCCAGCGCTTGTTGCCCTCGACAAGCATTTGTAAGCTTTCGTCACCGTTCGGCGCGGCTGTGTTGCCGTTAGCGGCGGACGCTGACTGAGTTATGTTCGCGGTGACCGCTTTGGATAAAGGCGCGGGCGCCGAAGTCATCGCGCTGGGCGCGGCGGGCGCGGAGGAAGCGGGAGCGTGGCTTCCGTCAGGCGCTTTACCTGTATTTACGATCTGTTTGGGAGGGCCATTAGCGGGCTTCAGCGCCGGGGCCTTTTCTCGCTGCTTTGCGGGCGTTTTGTTTTGATCTGCGGAGGGCGGGGGAGTCGCGTGGCCCGTGGTGTGCTGGGCGGTGGCTGGCTGCGAGGTTGTGAAAACCGAGCCAGCAATGATAAGCAAAGAACAGAAGTTTTTCATAAGAGAGCGCTCCAGGAGAGGACTTCTGATCATCGACTCCGCTCGCTCGCGGCTTAACCCGCGCGGCAACGCCCTCTTGGGTGTGAGCGAAATTGATCGGGGCCAGAATGGATATGGGCTCCCCCAAACTGGGTAGTGGCCTCACCATTCATTTAAGAGGGGGGTCTCTTCGCGACCTATCTCATGTAGCGATGTTCGTGCGTGCTTGGAGGAAAGCGGTCAGGGCGATGGGCGCTCGGGCTGACTTCCAACTACAACATTAACCCATCGTCCCTTGCTGTAGTTAAAGCTCCGCACCGCGCCGAGCGATTGTAACTCGGTCGGGACCAGCAGCAGGCTGGGCTCGTCGATTACCACCAACGCATTGGGATGAAGTGCCAGCAACTCGGTTAGCTTCATGGCGGTCACCCGCTGCGCGCGGCCTCGGGTTTCAAAGATAAGGCTATCTTCCTGATACCCCACTGCGATGATCGGGCGTGTTCCAGTGGGGTCATGCGGCGCTATGACCCGCATCAACTGCCGGGTGGTCCAGATGCTTTGAAACATAGGGAGCGACGCAACGAGCAAAGAAATATTAATTAGGAAGATCGCGCAGCCCATCGCCACGAGTTTCTGTAAAGACCGGCGAAAGCGCAGGAGAAGGCTTGTCGTGACGAGCGTATACCCAACTCCGGTGGCTGCCACGGCAATAGGTAGAAACCCCATATTCTTTCCGGGTGACATAATGTAAGATGCTGCCGCGAAGCAGCCCGCGCTCACGCCCCCCAACACGATAATCCAGAGGAGCGTCACGCCTTTTACCCAGGTCCGGCTCCGAAGCCGCTCGATCCAGGGGCCTGATTGATAAATCGCCCCCGCGCCCAACAACGCCAAAGCCGGATAGAGAGGCATGGTGTAGTGCGGAAGCTTCGTGCTTACGAGTTCAAATACCAGCCACGGCAGCGCGATCCACGATGTTAAGAACAGCGCGGGCGAAATAGGGGGCGTTACCAATGGGTGGTCGCGCCTCCATAGTTTAACTTGCCCCAGCGAACGAAAGCCAAAGACCATCGCCGCTCCCAGCGTGAGCGCGCCGGGAAGAAAGAGGCCAAAGCTCACCAATGCGTGGTAGCCCGGAGGTCCGCTGTGCCCTTCCTTGGCACCCAAGCTACGCCCCAGCGTCTCATCGTAAATGGTCCGCAGATAGTTCTGCGGCCCCACCCGATTCATCACCGCCAGCAGCCATGGCAGACACACCACCAGCACCACCACCACTCCCATAAGCGGCGCGAGCCTCGCGATTAAGTTCCAACGGCGGGTAACCACCATGAGCGTCAGTACCGTCAGCACCACCACCAAAGGGGTGATCGGCCCCTTCACCAGAATCCCCGCGGCGATCGCGGCCCAAAGAACCACAAGATTCACCGCCGACTTGGGCTTAAGTTCACCGGCGGGGTCGCGGAATCGATCTATTACAGCCGGGTCTTGGTGCGAGCTGCTCCCCAGCAATCGCCACAATGCACTCATCGCAACCGTGGTGAAGAAGAGCAACACCATGTCGGCACGCGCCTGCCGCGCTTCCCAGAAGATGACCGGCGAAGCGGCGATCATAAAGCCGGCCAACAGGCCAGCCGCCGGACCGAACATAAGGCATCCCAGTCTCCACGTAACTAAAACTGCACCGATGGCGGCCAGCAAGCTGGGAACGCGGTACATCCAGATGGAGTCACCGGAGGATGGAGCAAATACACGGGCGCTAGCGACCTGCAACCAGTAAATGAGGGGGGGCTTGTTCAGCCTGGGTTTGCCCTGAATCGTCGGCACAACGTAATCGCCAGACTCTCGCATCTGGCGGCTCGCTTGCGCGAAGCGCGATTCATCACGGTCAACCGCGGGGAGCGTGAAGAAACCCGGTAAGTACAGGGCAAAGACTACCAGTAAAAGCCCGAGTGATAGGCCCCATGAGGGTCGTGATGTAATTTTATTTTTCCCCGCCCATTTGCCGGAAACGACGGGTGGAACTGCACGGTCGTTCGCGGCAATGGGTAATTCAAGCGAGTCACCGATCATGGAGCCCAAACTGCCTTGAGCAGCTTGTGAAGCGCATCGTCATGGCCCGACGCAGCGTTGGACGCACTCAATGCGGTCAAGCCCTCTTGCATAATCCCGACGTCCTTCAACTGATAGCCCGTGTACGCCAGCAGCAATGAAGCATCTCGTGGTGGCGCTGCCCCCAGTTGCGTATCTTTGCTTATCCGCTCGCGCAGCACGATCGCTATGTCGCCCAATCGTTTTGCACTAGGCATCGTGCCACCGGTGTAGCGAGTGGTGGCGAGTTCAGGATGCTTGCCCAAGAGAGCCTCAAGATTCAAAGCAGCTGAAAGAAAGAGTGCCCCGCCTAGCTGGCTGTTAAGGCGAGCTGCGCTGGCCATGGGATCACCTGGCGCCACCGCCAAGCAGCGAGCAAACTGTTCTTCTGCATCGAAATACTTTCCGCTGGCCATCGCCGCGGAGCCCTGAGTCATGTATCGCGAATATAAGTCTTTTTCCGCGGAGCTTAGTGTATAAGCGTCAACTTCGCCCGCAGCGGCACGGATCATCTCAAGCGTCGCGGGATCAAAATCAATGAAAGCAATACCGGCTGCTTCGCCCACCGCCTTGGGGTCCTTCTTGGTCACGGCCTTGTCTTTGGATATCAGGCCATCTTTAGGTCGAGCTTTAGCGTCAACTTTCTCAGGATCAAGGACCCGTGCTCGCAAGCTCGCTCGCGCTAACCGTTCTTCACGTTCGCGGCTGGTAATTTCAAGCTGTTCGCGCAGTTTGGCGATTCGCGTTTCCCAATCCAGTGCCTCGGGAGCGGTCTTCTCGGTTGCAGGAGCATCGCCAGCTTGATTCTCCACCGGTTGTGAAGGCCGCGCTGCATTGCCGCTCGCCTTCCGAAAACGATCAGTCACTTGTGTGTAAGCTGTACGAATGTTGCCGGTTTCCGTGCCGGGCGGGGTCGCCTCGTTGGGAACCGCGCCGCCGACGGCGGTGTTGACGCGTGTAGGAGCCGCGGCTTGGTTGACCGCTCCTGGCGGTAACTCACCATCACCTTGTAGACGCCTTTGCGGCACCGATCGCAATCCCAGCAAGCTTGATGCGGTAAGTGACTCTACTCCTTGGGGCGTCTCTCTTGATCCAATTACAGCTGGATTCAAGCTTGAGATCGAGTTAAAGGTTGATGTAGATCGAAGGGTGCCCAAGCGCGGCGCGAGGTTATTCCAACCGTCGCCGATGGTGGTGTACTCACCCGAGGTAATCCGTCGAGGCGAGCTTGATCGAAGGTTGAAATCAGTTTTGTTTTGCTCGATTTGGCCGCCGAGCGTGGAGAGGCTCGGCGCGGTGCCGAACTGGTTTGACGTGGACATTGAGTATTGATACTGCAGCGAAGACGTGCCGCGAAGGCCGACACCTCCGATGCCGCTGCTGATTGAATCTCGCCGAAAACTGAAGTTGGCATCCGAGCCGAGGGAACCGCGAAACTCATCACCCGAGCGATAACCGACGTTTCCGCGAAAGGATCGCCCTCCCACCGCATTGCCTGTAACCAGATCATTGCGCATGCGCACTTCAGCCATGAAGTCTGGCCGAGGCACATTCCCAATGCCGCGGCCACTGAGGTCCGCTTCCAGCCCGCGCCCGTTGCCCAACGCTGTCTGTCCGCAAGCAGTGCCCGCTAGCAGTCCGGTGAAAAGCAGGAGTGACAAAACAGCAAGACTTGAAGGCGACTTCGCAGCCCGGGCGCACTTGACGCCCGAAGCGGAAGAGTAAGAAGCCAGAGAGTTTCTTGATGCTATTTGGGTAAACATAGTAAATCTCCACGATCTAAGCGGACAAACCTCCGACCAACCCTTGGGCATACGGGCACCACTTCGCGAGCGATTGACCGGTTCCTGGATCGAACCAGGTTATCAAAGCACCCGAGGAGCGTTAGACAAGGCCAACGATTGTACGCTGCCGAAACAGGACAATGTTCGGGTGTCGTCCCTAGATTTATTGGCCAACGCGGAAAGGGCGTTCAACGCCGAGCCTCGCGACAAGGTTCCGATAACTCGAATGTCAGTCGCGGTACGTTTGACAGCGGCATCGTCCTTACCGTCGCCGATATGGCAGCCAAGCTCATTCAGCGCCTGCTGGATAGCCCATTCGTTCTTTCCTCCCTCCACAATCGTCGCGGAGCTAAAAGGCCGATCGGCAAACGCTGCGGCAAGCGCGGCGCGAGCAAAGGCTAGACCGGTGAAGCGATCCCACTGCGGGATCGAGAGGGGCTGCCTGAACTGCGAGGACACAGAAGAGCGCAAGTCGCTCAGGCCGCGAATGTAACCTCGCAATGCGGATTCACGGTTAGCAATTGCGCGATACCGCTTTATGGTTGAAACGGTTGCCTGAATGCGATGGGCCTCCGGGGCGTAGCGGTGCATAACCCACCCATTATTACGAACCAGTCGTGAAACAATTGTGTTCATGCTCCGGCCCGCAGTTACTTTACGGTGCATCACGGTGAACGCGGGATCAAACTCGCAGCGATAACCGGCGGCGATCATCCGCGCGGCAAGGTCATACTCTTCGGCATAATAATTAAACGTGGGGTCGTAACCACCCAATGATAAGTATATTTCGCGGCGGATCGCCACTCCGCAGCCGACGAAGACTTCGGGCAGCCCTCCACTCTCGCGAGAACCGTCCGGGAGTGAGATATCCGCGGCGATGGCGGCCACTTGTTGGCTCGCGTGCGCCAGCCCGCGGAGGAAGCCCAGCGAGGTGGGGGCCGAATCGTCGTCTAACATAATAAGCCATGGGGCACTCGCCACGCGCGCGGCGATGGTGCGAGAGGCCGCGCCCATATTAGAGGGGGCGGCAAGCAGCGTGATGGGCACGTGCGAGGCAAGCCTGTTCGGCACTCTTACTTCATTCGCCGCATCGTTATTAATAATTACGATTTGCGCATCGTGGGGGCCAAGAGCCTCGATGGCTCGAAGCGTGGCCCGGAGCGATTCGGGGCGGTTGTACGTAGGAATGATGTAGGCGATACTCATAGGTAGATGGACCGATCAGCCCCTAGCCCGCCCGCACTAACTCGCGGCGCGAAATGCAGATCCGCGTCACGCCGAGAGCCTGTACACTCCCGCTGAGGTGGCATCGACCTGCCCCACTCCCAGCTGGACCGGTGAAACCGCAAGGTGGGCTGACTGTAATGTTATGATGGCACGCCGGAGATCTGCCGCAGAGACCGGGACATTTCCCAATCGCTGCACCTGCACTGCTGCGGCGATCGCCCCAACATACGCCGCGACCGCGAGCGGTTGGCCGCAGGTGAGCGACAGTGTCGCCGCGGCGAGCAGCGCATCACCGCAACCCAGAGGATCAACGGCGATGGAAGCAAGGGCGGGGATGTGTTCGCTTGCAAGCCGCGTGGCCCACGCGGCTTGCGAAGACTCAACGGCGGTGGAAGTTGCGCCCACACGTGAGAGGGGCGAAAATCCGATAAGGCCGTCGGCACCCATGGTTACGATTACGTTGCGTGCGCGCTGTTCCTCCATAAGGCGATCAACCACGAGCGGTAACCCCTGCGAATGTAACTGCATCGCTTCCCGCAGTTCCTGCTCACTGGGTGTGACCAGATCAAGGTCGCGCATCGCCCGCAGACCCACGCCCACGCCACTTATATCTCCGCTTATGATGCCCGCCAACGGCCTCAGTACCTTGCAGAGTTGCCGCAGCGATTTGGAGGTGAATAGCCCCAGCCCGAAGTCTGTAATGATTGCTCCGTCGCACCCGAGGCCCGCGACATCAGCCGCGAGTGCGATGAACCTATCGTGCTGCATCTGATCCAGCACGAGCGGCTGAACGAGGTCCAGCTTCATCATCTTCTGGGTGCCGACCAGATAGCGCTGCTTTTCGGGAAGAGGTGTTCCCGTCGAGAATGGATGAACGTCCACGCCTGCGCTCGTGAGCCTTGCGATCAGGGAGCGAGCGTCTGGATCGTCGGGGTGTGGCACCGGCGTAATCAGTGATGGCTTCGCGCCCATAGAGGCGCAATGAAGAGCGACTACCGCCGCGCCCCCGTCGTAGTGTCTTGCTTCAACCGGGCGGAGCGTCATCACCGGGCTCTCGCTGGCTACCCGCGGCGGGGCGCACATAACATAACTATCAATAATACTCTCGCCGATTATCAGGATTCGCTTGCCCTTGAACGATGCAAGAAGCGCTGCGAGCGCGGCGGCGGAGAGGTCGGGGCGCCGGGCGAGCTGCGACAGCCGTTGGTGGTAAGGGTTCTCGGCTGAATCTGCGAACGAAGCGATGAGTGCAGTGGAACTGAACACAATATCGCCGGAGGAATAAACCACGCGGCCGCCCGCCGCTTCAACCGCGGCTCGCTCAGCCTGAAAACGCGGATCGCTGTTATTCTCGTACTCCTTGCCCTTCATGTAAACATCGGGCTGCACCTGCTGCAGGAGCGGCAGCGCCGTAGGGTGAGGGTCGATATACACCCAGTCAACGCAGTCGAGCGCGGCAAGATTCTCGGCGCGGAGCTCTTCAGGGATTAAGGGCCGCCCGGCACCCTTCGCGATGCCGCCATCGCCGGTGATGCTAACTAAAAGGATCTCTCCGAGCGACCGAGCCTGACGTAAGTGTCGTATATGACCCGGGTGTACGATATCAAAGCAGCCGTGGCATTGCACGACGCGGCGGCCCGCAAACCTGGCGCGCGCACGGGCCGCGTTGAGCTCTTCGAGCGTGAGCACTTTGGTGCGTTCGTGCATGCACTCTTTATCGGAGACGCGCTGGAAACCATCGCAACTCCGCTACGCCCGGGCGGGGGATGCAGGCTTAATCGACTGTTTGGCGGCAGAGTGGTGGTTACACCTCATGCCTTGCTCAGCTCGCGTTGAGGCCAGAGGTTTGTCGCAGTGGAGCACGCGCAGGACGCATCAACTTTGTCGGCCTCGGGCAAGCGGTATTTCCCGCGTCAGACCCGGCCGGGGCCACGGCGTTCGACGAACGGGCGAGATTGCCTATCCCCTGCACATGGGTTACTCGCAATCGCCAACGACTCGGAAGGTGGTCGATAGCGATTGCGTGTCACCGCAGTCATTTATAACCCCTCACAAAGTGGATGGGCACCTTGGCGAAGGGTGTTTGAGGGAGTCCGCGCCCGCTTTCCCTCAACATTCAGTTGCGTCGATGCGGCCAGCGCCCGATCACCTTGCTCTCTTACGTCTAGCTGGCACCCTGGCCCAACGCGGACTGGTTACGCTTGCAAACCGTGTACTCATGGTGTCAATAGATCAAGCCGAATCCGAGCAGTATGTCGCGAACGTAACGCTGGACCCTGTTGTGATCGCGACCGCATCGAAACTAAAGTCAGCAATCGCCCGCATGCCGAGCGACGCCATTGATGTAACTGAACTTAGCAAGCAGTATCTCAGCTTTGCGGCACAACTCGAAGCGCGCGGCATTCCTGGCTTGCAGCACGCCGCGGCGGAGTGGCTTCAGCGCACGGGGGAGTGGTTCTCACCCTTTCAGTCGGGCTTCATCCAGCATCTCCCAACGGTCTCCGGCGGCTCTGAGATTGGCCAACTCGTGGCCGATGTGCCGAGTGCTTGGGCGACGCAAGCCGCGGCGACACTGATCGACGCATCGCAACCATACACGCATGCGGTGGTGGTGTGTGGCTCGGTGATGCTGGCATCCGCGGCAATCCACGCCACCTCGGCCCCGCATCTGGGCTATACGCCGCTAGTTTGGTTCGTTGAGGAAGACTTACAATCCTTCTGTGATGGATTGTGGCGAGGACTCCGCGATGGGTCCACCGCCACGATCTGCGATGATTCAAGAGTAAAATTTTGCGTTGCTTCGGACGCACTTACACTCCTGGCTGATCAACTGAAAAGTCGCGATGAGTGGATGCTTCCACAGCGGGTAATGTCGGTTCCCAACGCCTGCGACGACCTCGCCAAGCGAACACTTGGCGTTCTTGAAACAGCACATGAGCGCCAGCGCGCCGCGATAGATGAAACCCATTTGTCCGTGACGCGGCGTTATGCCGGGCGTGATGTTGAATGGTGGAAAGATCGCTGGCGCGTCGGAACCGCTGATGCCACGAAAACAAATGAAACAGTTGATCGCCAGCCGCTTAAGTTTTTGGTAGTTACAACCCGGTACACCACGTACGTTCAGCACGTAGCGAAAGACCTTGCTAAGAGCCTGCTCCGTGCAGGGTTTATAGTCGATGTAATGATCGAGCCTGATCAGCACGCGTCGCCCTGTGCCTTGGCGTACTTGCGATCGCTGGATCGGTTACGCCCGGATTGTATTATTACAGTCAATTATCCGCGCTGTATGCTGGGTCCGGTGTGCCCCGGCGGAGTTATGGCGGACGGGCGGGTGCATGGGCTGCCCTTCGTCTGCTGGATTCAAGATGCACTCTCACATTTGTTTGATAGTAAAGTTGGGGCCGCTCAAGGACCGCTTGACTTTACGGTCGGCCATGCATTTCATGCACTGTTTGAGAAGTTCGGCTTCCCGATTGACCAAGCCTTCTCATCACCGGTAGTGGCCGACGCCGTAAAGTTCTCACCAAGCGGCGGGCACAACGCGCCCCGACTCAGTCATGTGGCACATGTAAGCAGGCAGAGCGGAACCCCCCAAGCGCTCCACGCAGAACTTGTAAAACAGGCATACGCCGCGTCGCCGCGTTTAGCCGAGGTATTCGAGGCGCTCCAGGCCGATGTACAGGCAGCGGTGAATGATTGCAATGCGATGCCACTGCACAAAGTGCTGGAAGCGCACACGCGACGACAACTGGCCGCCGCAGGGTTTGACATCGCTCAGCCACGCATGATTCAGACGACGCTGCGGGGATACGCACTTCGGATGGCTGATCGTCTCCTCCGCCATGAAACGCTGGGATTCATTCATCGCCATTGCGAATCGCAGGGACTTTCATTGCGACTGTACGGAGAAGGGTGGGAATCTCATCCGACATTAAGCTCCTGCGCCGCCGGCCCATTGGCTCACGGCGAAGAGTTACGATCTGTGTATGAGCGAACCGAGCTTCACCTGCATATTTCGGCGCAAACACTGCTTCATCAGCGCGTGCTCGAATGTCTCCTAAGCGGTGGCCTCTGCGCGGTGCGGATGCACCGCGATGGCCTGGGTGGACTTAAGACTGCTCATCAGTTGTGTTTACTTGGCGGACCGCCGGACGTGGTTCAGGAGGCCGGCAACTCGAGTGCTGACTCGCCCCAAGGCCGCTTTGGATATTATGGCGAGCGGCACCCCGCCGCAGCAAAGTTACTTTCGATCGCGAATGAGTACGGCCAAGCAACCGACGAAGCAATCACTTGGATTCGCCGCGATCGCGCCGAATCAATGTTAAAAATGGCCGAACTGCTGCGGGGGCGGGGCGAGATCAGCGACCTCTTCTCCAACGTACACCAAGTGCTCTTTAGCGATGAGCGAACTTTCTCCTCGCTGATTAACCGAGTGCTTACCGACGAAACCTGGCGAACGCAAACAATCTCGCAGGCGAGGGCCGTCGCGCTTCACCGGTTTACGCATGACGCGTTCGCCGCCCGGCTCGTCGCCTTCATCCAGCAACGCCTTGATGCGTACAGCAACCAGCATGGTGATAAGCAAGCTAATATTGCTTCAACCTCCGGCTTGGAGGGCGCACCATGAGCGAACTGATCGCGGTAAGTATTCATCGAGCCACGGGGATTAGCGGGGTAACTACGGCGGGCGCTAACATCGCCGCGTTAGACCTTCCCGGTATTCGAGTTCTGCCGCTTATCGTGGGCGCCGCCAGCCAGGTGGGCACTGCCGCAAGTGTCGCCAACCTTGTTCCAGATATCCTAAGTGGATGGCACATGGCCTCCTGGCCGGATGATTCAAGCCCTCTGGATGCGATGCTAATTATACGCAACGCGCTCATATCCCTCGGCGCGCGAATCGTCCTGCCGCACGACAGTGTTCTGGGCTACGCCGCGGCAGGCTCGCTCGCTCACGCGGCTCTCGGCGGGGTGCGCTGCGCGATGTGGCACCACAGCAGCGGATGCGATGGAGACGATGTAGCACTCAGCGTCTTTCCACTTGTAGACTCATGGGCCGCCGTATCGACACAACTTACCTCACGGCTGCTCGGGCTCTCCGGCGGAGCATTGGGCCAGCCGGTGGCCTCATCTTTACCAGTGCCCATCGCTCTCTCAGAGCAGCCGCAGACATGGGTTCCGAATACCCGGACGTTACGACTTCTGTACGCTGGTAGGTTAGAACGTCGCCATAAGCGAGTGCTCGATCTTGCCACGCTCGCCAACCTGTTGCAAAAACTTGAGGTCCGCTTTCGACTTACGATTGCGGGAACGGGGCCAGCTCAGACAGAACTTTGTGAGGCGTTACATGACCATGTGATGGGGGGGCGAGTCGAATTCGTTGGAGCGGTGCCTCAGCCACAGATGGCCGCGCTGTACGGCGCTCACGACCTCACCGTTCTCGTAAGCGAAAGCGAGGGCATGCCGCTGGCGGTGAGCGAAAGTATGGCTGCGGGAAGAGGAGTTGCGATTACGCACGGCTGCGGAGAAGCCGCACAGGCGATCACCGACGGCACCGATGGGATCATCGTTCCCACCGGCGATATGCAGACCCTGGCCAACCGGCTCGCAGTCCTCGCGTCTCAACGAGCACAGATTGTCGGCATGGGCTCCGCGGCCCGCGTTACCGCCAAACGACTCTGGAGCACGGATCAATTACGTCAATCCTTCCAGACTCTGATTCACGCCGCGATGGCAGCACCGCCGCGATGTACCTCCCTCGCGCGCTGCGCCTCTCAGTGGTGTGCGATCATGCGGGCCTTAGGAACGCTGGGAGATCTGAACACCTCGGGCGTTGTAACTTGGCGGTCACGATGGCTTGCCGAGCAGGATGCCGCGCTGCGCGCCACCTTGTCTAGTTCCACCAACATGGCGGACGAAGCGCAATCCATGTTTCCTTTCCAGCCCACCAAAGTCGTGCTCACGGCAGAGCGTCTCTTTGAGGAAGCGATGGCTGGGCTACATCGGACAGGTTATCAGCGGATCGCCCTTTGTGGCGCCGGTGCGCACACCCGCATGCTTAGCCAACGCTGCCCCGCCTTCGCACGCTGGTGCATCGCTATCTACGACGACTCCGCCGAGGCAACGTCGATCGCAGGCGTACCCATCCGCCGATTCGACGCCGCTCGCAACTCCTCCGAGGAACGTCCAGACGCGATAATTGTTTCCAGCGATGAGTGGGAAGACCCACTCGCCGCCCGTGCCGCTGCGACCTTTGGTTCAGGCATGCCCATCGTCTGTCTATATAGACCGCAAAATAAACCGCAAAATAGACAGCAAGACGCGCCGACGCGCGCAGCGGCCTGATCAAGCGTCGCAAGGCCGCAGCAGCTGGCCAGAGCTGTGGGCAACTCCACATTTAAAGCTCATTCGCTAAATGACAAATTTCTGCTGCAACGCGATTCCGTTAGGTGCGTATACGCTTTACGCATGAACTCTCGATTCCCACATTTTCTCTCCGGCCGCCATCGACCGCTTTGCGCCGATAGTTATCTGGAAGCGGCTGTGGGTGTGGGTCGCGGCAGGTTAGCTGCTGCCACTTGGAATCTGACCGCCACCGTTTTCTTGCTTGCCTGCCTTGGGGGCACGGCCGTGGGACAACAGGAACAGGTCGCGGCTTCGCAAGCCGCGGAGCGTCCTTACGTTGGGCATGAAGTGTGGCGGGTGCATCCGCAATCGCTCGCTGATTTACGCACCGCCCAAGAACTTGCTGACGTAATTTGGTCTTGCACGCCAACGCTCGAGCAAGGAATTGATATTCAGGTGTCGCCCGCGAAAAAGGCGGCTATCTCAGATTGGGCCCGTCAACGCGGCGTTCCATACACCGTCACGATCCCCGACGTTCAGATTTTCCTTGAGCAAGCGGATGCAGAGAACTCAGCGGCCCGAGCCGCCCTGGGAGAGTTCTCGCCGCGTGACAACAATTGGTTCACGGCCTATCACACCTGGGATGAAATTAATGCGCGGATGGATGAGCTTGCGGCCGCGAGCAACGGCTTAGCCTCCACCTTCATCGCAGGGACCTCGATCCAGGGCCGCCCAATGCGGGGCCTTCGGTTTACCGGGCCTGCCGCACCCGGCAACCCGCGTGATACCCGCCCGCAAATTATGTTCCAGGGCCTCCAGCACGCTCGCGAGTGGATCGCCCCCGCCGTGAACATGTGGATCGCACAGCATTTGCTCGAGGATGGACCGATCGAGCCCCGAATCGCCGCAGCGATGGAGCGGTTTGAATTCATCGTTGTTCCGGTTATTAACCCTGATGGCTATGTTCATACCTGGAGCAGTACTGCCAACCGCTTATGGCGAAAAAACCGTCGCGACACTGGGGGCGGAATTTTCGGGGTGGATCTCAATCGAAACTGGGGCTTCCAATGGGGCGGCGAAGGGACCAGCACCCAGCGCAGCTCGGATGTTTACCGCGGCACGGCACCTTTTTCTGAGCCTGAGACCGCTGGGCTGAGCACCTTTATTACGTCGCTTCCCCGATTGCGCGGCCACATCGATTACCATAGTTTCGGCCAGCTGGTGCTTAGCCCCTTCGGTTACAGCAGCCAGCCTTGCCCTGATGAACGGCTTTTCGGCTCCATCAACGCCGACTTGTTGGCATCGGTCCGCGTCCGACATAATAGAATCCATACGGGCGGCCCATCGTACGTTGCCATTTACCCCGCCTCGGGCGTGGCTCCCGACTGGGTTTACGGCGCGCGTAACGTTCCCGCGTGGACGATCGAACTCCGCGCGGGACCACAGAGCGGGTTTATTTTGCCTCCGGAAGAGATCATCCCTACTTGCGAAGAGAACTTTGACGCCGTGCTTACGTTCATCGAGCGGCTCTCACCGCCAATACTCTTCACGCTCCCCGCGACGCACGAAAACTTTCCGCTCCCGGGTTCACCGTCCGCCGTTCAGTTAAGCGTCCGGCCTAGTGGCTCTGGCGCGGGCATCTCCGCCGTGACTGCATTCATTCAGCCAGCGGGCACCCCGGATTTTGTTCCCACTGCCGTAACGGGGTTGCCCGGTCAGTTTTACGAAGTGACACTTCCTCCCGCCACGTGCGGCAGCTCTACGCAACTAAGGTACTACGCGGTCAACACCTCCGGAGTGGGCGAGTGGTATCCCGCCGGAGATGAGTCGATTACGATTACACCCGCGGCCCGCACCTTATTGTTTAGTGACGATTGCGAAAGTAATCAAGGCTGGACTCTGGGCACCAGCGACGACACCGCGACCGGCGGAATCTGGCAGCGAGCGAACCCGGAACGGACCTACGCCCAACCAGAAGACGATACTTCGATCACCGGACTAAACTGCTTCATCACCGGCGCCGCCGCTGGCGCAGATGGTAACGCCAACGACGTTGATGGTGGCATCACCACACTCCTGAGCCCTGTGATCAACGCACTTCCTCCACGCGGCGTGCGCGTTTACGAAACCCGGCTTACGTTCTCACGATGGTTCTACGGGCCCACCAATGATCCGTTGATCACGCAACTATCCGACAATGGGGGCGCGACCTGGGTAACGGCCGATACCATCGGCCAGGAATACAACCGCTGGGTGGCCATCACGCTGCGCATTGACGATTTTGTAAATGTTACTTCCCAGCTGCGAGTCCGATTTGTGGCCCGCGATCTGGGTGATGCCAGCACCGTTGAAGCCGGGATCGACGATATAAATATCTTTTACCTGGGCTGCCGTCGCAACGCCGATGTAAACAACGACGGCGGGGTGGATGGCTCCGATGTTGAAACGTTCTTTATCGCCTGGGCCATCGGCGAACCGGTGGGTGACTTCAACGAAGACGGTGGTACCGACGGCGCCGACATCGAAGAGTTCTTTATCGTCTGGCAAGGCGGCTAACTTACTATGAGTTTCGGCCGCGTGAACGTTTGTGCAACGCCCAAAGAACTGCATCACCCGCCGATTATCGGTGGCGCTTTGGCAGAAAGTAATACTTAATTCGCACCATCGCTGCGTCCACAGACGGAAACAACACCACTTAGGTCGCCGGTTCTTCGTCGCGTGCAAACCGCTTGATCTCGCCGTCGGCACATTCGATCAGCACCTCGTCGGCCTCGTCATTGAAGATGCCGTGGTCGACGATACCGCTGACACGATCCAGCGCATCAGACAGCTCTCGCGGATCGCGGTCTGGCATCGTCATATCAATTACGACTCCGCCTCCGTCGGTCTCAACGATCTGACCATCCAGCGTCCGCCGTAGCACGCCGGAAAGCCCGATGTGACGCAGATGAGCGCGGATACTTGCAATGCCGAACGGAATAATGGTCGCGGAGAGAAGAGATTTGGTTCCCAACCGCCGCGTGAAGCGGTCCTCGGTTGTAAGATAAACACAACGGCGCGCAACCTCAGCAACGAGCCTCTGGCGGGTGATGGCGCCGTGGTGCCCCTTCAGCATCCGGAGCTCATGATCCACTTCGCTCGCCCCGTCATATAAGTAATCAACTTCTTCTACGTTGGCAAAATCTACAATTGGCAGCCCGAGCTGCTCGGCCAGGTTGCGGGTGGCCATACTGGTGCAGACACATTGAATCGCAAGCCCCTCATCAAAGAACCGCTGCGCCAGCGCGCGGGTCACTCGGTCTGATGTAAGCCCGGTGCCAAGCCCCACGATCATACCCGCCTGAATTTCACCGATGGCCGCCACGGCTAGCGCATCGTGCTTGGTTTGCTCAACGTCTTCCATAAAAACTCCAAAGCAACCCCTCACATTCTCGATCCTTCACACCGGTCTTCCGCACGTGAGCATATGCCATCACCCCGCGAGCAGTCGAGCCCGGGCGCGACAGCCACACCCAGGAAGCTTACTCGAACTTGATCCCCTGTGCTAATGTCAGTTTCGTGCCGTGATTGATCGTGCAGGTCTGGCGGCGCATGTACGCCTTCCATGAGTCGCTCCCGGACTCACGCCCGCCGCCGGTCTCCTTTTCACCACCAAACGCGCCGCCGATCTCCGCGCCGCTGGTTCCTAAGTTAATATTTGCTATCCCGCAGTCGCTACCGGTGGGGCTTAGGAACCGCTCTACGCTGCCAACGCTATCTGTAAAGATCGCGGATGAAAGCCCTTGCGCCACCGAGTTGTTCAGCGCGAGGGCCTCTTCGATAGTTTCATAAGTAAATACGTACAGAATCGGCGCAAAGGTCTCTTCGTTCGCGATGGGCAGGAGGTTGGTTGAAGGAGCGCGAACGATAGTGGGCTCAACATAATTTCCCCCCCCCGCCATCCGTTTCCCGCCCCTCAGCACCACTCCGCCTTGCGCCACCGCCGCGGCGACCGCTCGCTCGAAGCCCGCCACGGCCGTGGGAGTAATTAACGGTCCTACCAAAGTGCCTTCGGAGAGCGGATCACCAATGCGGATGGTGCTGTACGCCCGAACCAGTTTAGCGATCACATCCTCGACAATCGAGGAGTGGACTATTAACCGGCGAGTTGAGGTGCATCGCTGCCCCGCCGTTCCTACGGCCGCGAACACCACGGAAGGAATCGTAAGTTGTAAGTTTGCGCTCGCGTCGATGATGACCGCGTTGTTGCCGCCCAGTTCCAGGAGGCATCGGCCGAACCGGCCCGCCACAACCGCGCCTACCCGCTTGCCCATTCGGCAGGATCCGGTGGCGCTGATGAGCGGCAGCCGCACATCAGATATAAGCCGCTCGCCCACTACATCATCGGTACCGATCACGAGCTGAAAGATATTGGGAAAGCCCATCGAGCACGCCACCCGCTCCGCGATTGTGTGGCTCGCTAACGCAGTAAGGGGCGCGAGCAGGCTCGGCTTCCAGACCACCGTGTCCCCGCACACCGCCGCGAGCATCGCGTTCCAGGCCCAGACCGCGTTGGGAAAGTTAAATGCTGAGATGATGCCGACAGGACCCAGCGGCAGCCACTGCTCCATCATCCGATGCTGAGGGCGCTCGCTGGGCATCGTAAGTCCATAACACTGCCGCGAAAGCCCCACAGCGAAGTCGGCGATGTCGATCGTCTCCTGCACTTCGCCCAGCCCCTCCTGCAAAATTTTTCCCACCTCTAAACTTACGAGTTCTCCCAGTGCCTGCTTGTGCTGGCGGAAGGAATCGCCGATCGCCCGCACCACCAACCCACGTTGCGGGGCGGGGACACTCCGCCAAGACTTGAATGCAGCAGCGGCACGTTCAACAGCCTCGTCGTAAGTTATCACCGTATCCAGCGAGACGCCCGCCAGCTCGCTGCCGTCGTGGGGTGACCGCACAGAGACCGCCAACTCACGCCCGCCCGCGAGACGCGGATGAGAGGCGGAGATCTCCAGCGAAGATAATATACGACGTAATGTTACGTTCATCGTGACGTTCTCTAAACTTCCTGAGCGAGGCTCTGCGAGCGGCGATGGTAACTCTGGTTCATCAATAAAACACACCGAAGCTGGGCCTGTCTTAACTACCCACTTACTTCCGGCAGCTCACATACATCTCCTCGAACATATCCATGAGCCGGTTCTCGTCGTACTCGGTAAAGACGAACGGTCGCGCGGCCGCCCGCATCTTCTCCATCCGTTGATCGTCGGTCAAAATCGCCTCAATCTCGGTGGCAAACGCTTCGGCGGTGCGGTCGACAATGCTCGCTCCTCCCCCCGACTTTAACTCGCCCCAGATATCAACGCCCTTGGTAGTGATCACCGGGGTTCCACTGGCGAGCGCTTCGGGAAACACAAAGCCGAAGTTCTCCTGGCTTGTGGGGAGCGCGAAGATATCAGCGGCCTGATATAAGCTGATTTTCAAGTCGCCCGCCACATGGCCAACGAAATGAATATCATCTTGAACCCCCATCGCAACAGCGTTCGCCTTCAGCTTGCGCACGTAACCTTCTTCGCCATCACCCGCGAGAATAAAATTATACTTAATCCCCCGGCCGTTGAGCAAGCCCGCCGCAGCGATCAGCACCTCGACGCCCTTCTTGTAATGCAAGCGAGACAGAAACAAAACGTTTTTGCGCCCGTTGGTCAGCACGGCGAATCGTTCCCTCGCCAGCCCGGGGCCGGGGGGCGTGCGGAAGGGTTGTAAGTCCAGAAGGTTGGCGATTACCACGCCCCGCCCGCGCGGGAACCATTTCTTACTCTGGTTCAGCTCCGCCTGTGCGGTGCAATGTACCGCGGCCGCCCTCTCAAGAAGCGCTTTATAAATTAGAAAATGGAAGACACGCTTTTTAAGGGCCTTCTGTTCCATTGACCAATCATCAAGCATCCCCCGCAAGCTAACTAAATATGGCTTGCCCGCCGCCCTCGCGAGGTTCGCCATCTGAACATTGGAATAATTCCAAACCCCGTGTACATGCACCACGTTGCTCGCGTTAACTTCGGCCTTTAGCACAGCGCGGTGTACGCTCGCGATCGGTCCGTTCACAATCTCCGGTTGCGACACCTCCACCACTCGCGGGTGCGCTGCGGACCCCTCAGCCCACGCCTTGGGAATGTCGCCATAATCGCACGTGAGCAGCGTAACCCGGTGCCCCCGCCGCACAAGCCCGCTCGCTAGATCTAACACCGCGCGCACCGGCCCGCCCCGCTGCAACCGAAACGATGGCAGATAGTGCAGGATGTTCAAGGTTTACGCCAAGCAACAATAATATTACGAACAGTCAGCTCGTCATCGGAGTACTCTCCGAGTTCGCCCCGGCTCCGGGCTAAAGCCAGCGGCTCCGCAACATAAGCATCGTGACGATATATAACTTCTGCCCCCGGCAGTTCAGAGGCAATCTTTTGATGCCATTCAGCGAGCCGCAACTTGTTCAGGTAACCCCCATATGCCAACTGTTTGCGACTATGTGCATGCAGATGTGGCCAGAACGGCAGACTTCCCCGCTGCATGACCACCACCCGCGGGTCGTGGCACCCCGTGTCACTCGTGTAAAGATGGATATCGTGGTACAGCACTCCGCCCGACCTGAGGATCCGCCCGGCTTCTTTGAAGACAGCTTCGGGCTGGGGAATGTGCTCTAGCACATTGAACGAGTAGGTCACATCGAATGTGTTATCTTTAAACGTGGTCGCGGTTGCATCCATCCGCATCACCCGCGGCTCGTGCAGCGGCTTACCAAAGGCTCGGTCGTACGCCGCGACAATCCGCCGATCAAAGCCCATTGCCTTGCGCGCCAGTGTTTTGAGCACCCGCCGCACACCGTTTGAACGGTACATCCGCCAATAACCCGGAATGTCCAAGCCGCTGGGTAAGACATCGAGGTCAATCCCCGTGACCTTCGCCCAGCGCCCGAAATACCGCGCCTGCGCCAGCCATTGCCCCGGACCAATTTCGAGAGCCTGACAGCCAGCAAGTGGTCGCTTCAACATCGCCTCGATCTTGGCCTTTGCGGGGTCGTAGACTTCTACACATTCCCTCGCGATGTCGCTCTCGATTCGATCGGCCGCAATGCGTGAAGCGCTCGTCAAGTTATTGAACTCAGCCCATAGCCCCAGATTACCGCACGCCGACGCCGTTCCTCGGTGCGCTGCCCCTGACGTCTTATCCGCCCTCCGAGACGAATTGGCGACTCCCTCAGGATTCGCAGCCGCCACGTCGAGTTGATTGTCTGAAGATGAAACACCCATGGGATCCTTAAAATCTAGTTTTCCGCGCTGGCAAGTTTAGCGCACTCGGTCGGTTCAGATAACGCGTTCACGCTCAACAGTACTGTTTCGAATCCCCGCTGTCAGGGCCGAGGCTTGGCACCACTTTGTACGGGCGACGTTGGTTGTTCGGCGTAAACGAGCACGTCGTGAAGCGTGCGGATCTATGTTGGACTTAACCCGCTCCTTCAACCCTCATTAACCGGGTCAACTGCTATTGTGGAACGGGCAAGAGTGGGCCAGCTACCCGGGTGCGACGTGGTCGAGGTGTCGAGCATACGACTAGAACTAGCTTCCAAACTAGACTCGAGATCATCTCAGTCTGTTAGGTTTAAGTTTGGATGAGGAGGCTTGGGGCGATCTCATTTCGGTCACGGGAGTGCCAAAGGCCAGTTTCAAAATGACTTGGACTTCGCCTGCGACATCGTTAATCTCGGCTTCGGAGCGGTTTTTACCTGATTTCTGGGGCGGAGTGGCTTCAATCAAGATTTAATTTACGCCATCAAAAAGGGTGGGGGACCGCGAAAGTAACTTCGGCGGCGACGGCACCAGTTAAACATGTAGGTATGGTGATGGCCTGGTTTCCGCTCCATTGCGTCATCAAGACCAACTCTCCGGGCATGACCTTGGGTCGGCCAGCCGCTACCCTTTCATCATGGCCGGGCCTCACGTTCCTCTTAAGCCTTACACGCCTCCGGTTGCTTCGACTGACGCCGCGCAAGAAAACTACTCCGTCATGCGCCAAAGACGGAGTGTGCGGTACTTTTCCGATGCGCCAGTGGGTGAAGATACAATCCGGTGGTGCGTCGCGGCGGCGGGCACCGCGCCCTCGGGCGCGAACAAACAACCGTGGCGGTTTGTCGCTATCAGCTGCCCGATTCTTAAGCGAAATATTCGCGATGCCGCCGAGGCCGAAGAGCGGGCTTTTTACGACCGCCGCGCCACTCCGCAGTGGCTTGCTGATCTGGCCCCGTTGGGCACCGACCCCAGCAAGCCCTTTCTTGAAACGGCTCCGTGGATCATCGCTGTCTTCAAACTTATGAAGACCGACCCCGACGCGGGCGGCGTTCAAGGTAATGTTTACTATGCGGATGAGTCGGTGGGCATCGCCACCGGGTTTCTCATCGCCGCCCTTCACCGCGCCGGTTTAGTTACGCTCACCCATACACCAAGCCCGATGGGATTCTTGACCGCGTTGCTCGGTCGGCCCGCGCACGAGCGGCCGTTCCTTCTTCTTCCCGTCGGGTATCCGTCGAGCGACTGCCTCGTGCCCGACATACACCGCAAGCCTCTCGATGAGATCTTAATCACACTACGGGGCGGGACCTAACCAACCCGCCAGAGTCAATTCCGCCAAGCGTGATCGAAACAACCGCCTTCGCGCGTCTTCCCGCTCGGCAGTTTGATTTGGCACGTCTAGAACGCCTTGTCGTGCGTAAACTTGGTTCCACGCCATGCCCCTGCTCGAAGCCAAAAACCTTAAGAAGTCCTTTGCAGGCCGCACCGTCGTACGAGATGTAAGCTTTGATGTTGAAAAAGCCCAGGTTGTGGGGTTGCTGGGGCGCAACGGCGCAGGGAAGACCACGAGCTTCCGGATGGCCATCGGAATGATCGACCCCGACCCAGCCTTGGCGGGTCTCTCCAGCTCGGTCCGGTTTGACGGCCAAGATATCACATCACTCCCCATGTACCAGCGTGCCCGGCGCGGTATGGGTTACTTGAGCCAAGAGCCGAGCATCTTCGGAAGGCTCTCGTGCGAAGATAACCTCTTGGCTATCCTCGAAACCCTAAACCTTTCACGAGGCGACCGACGGCTGCGAGCCACCGCGCTGCTAGATCAGTTCGGACTCGCCCACAAGGCTAAACACCAAGCTCGTACGTGCTCGGGTGGCGAACGACGTAAGCTCGAGATCGCTCGGGCGCTGGTTACAAACCCACGACTCATATTGCTTGATGAACCTTTCAGCGGTGTTGATCCGATTGCCGTGGAAGAGTTGCAGCGGGAGATTTTGCGACTTGCCAAGTCGGGTATCGCATTCCTGATTACCGATCACAACGTTCAACAAACGTTACGGGTTTGTAACCATGCTTGTATCATTGTTGACGGCCAGGTAATCGCCAAGGGCTCACCAGCGATGCTTGTGCGAGACGAGGGCGTCAAGCGCGCTTACCTTGGAAATTTGTTTCGCGGAGACGAGTTTGATGCGGTGCCCGGTGATGCCGCTCAACCTCATGCCGACCAGCAATCGCTGCCCGTCTCAAATACTTCTGCTTCTGCACCATCTGTCAACCTCGCGCCAGCAAGGCCATCAGTCTAGACTAACTTAAGTTTTACCCGGTTAGACCCTAGTTGCCGGGCGGCTCACAACGTAATCCATCACACAGGTATAAAACGGAAATATTCCTGCCCCTTCGGTAAAGTTCACATCTCAGGCCCGCCCCCATTGACCATAGCCAACATTAACTCGCAGCCTGCCTCTCGCGGGGTTATTCCGGTCGCCACCGTTCTAGGCGTTGGCCAGATGGGCTTGGTTTGTGCCGGATTGCTCGCTTCACCGGAGCCGTCGCGCCTGAACGACATCGGTCAATCCGAGCCGGGTTTGACTCGTCCACTGAAAGTAAGGCTTTGGGGTCATAGCCCGGACGAAGCAGGTCGCATTGCGCAGATGCGATCATCACCGCGCTTGCCCGGGTTTCATCTGCCCGCCTCGATTGATGTTATGATCCGCGATCCTGCCGCGCTCGATCACGCGGGCATTATCGTTTCCGCAATCCCGGTCCAATACACACGAGACGTTTGGACCAGGCTCGCTCCTCACGTGCCACCGGGCGCGGGGATTGTTTCGTTGGCCAAAGGCATTGAGAACGGCACCCTGCTCCGACCAACGCAAATAATTTCTCAGGTTCTCGCTCGCACGGGGAAAGACGATCAAGACCGCAAGCCGCGGCGGATTGCCTGTTTGTCAGGCCCGACCATCGCGACCGAGTTGGCCCGTTGCCTTCCAGCCGCGATGATCTCCGCGAGTGATGATCCGGCCTTCGCGCGCGAGGTACAACAACTCTTCGGTAACAGTTGGATGCGCATCTACACCAACCCGGATGTGCTCGGCGTCGAGCTTTCCGGGGCGGTGAAAAACGTGGTAGCCATCGCCGCGGGTATTGTGGATGGGCTGCAAGCGGGCAACAACGCTAAAAGCGCGCTATTGGCCCGCGGCCTAGCCGAGCTCTGCCGGCTGGGCTGCGCGATGGGTGCCTCCTCCGAAACCTTCTTTGGAATTGCTGGCGTGGGCGATCTTGCGACCACCTGTTTTTCGCCCCAAGGACGTAACCGTTCTTGCGGTGAAGCATTGGGCAAGGGTCGTAACCTTGATGAGTACCTCTCGTCGATTCCTTACATAGTTGAGGGCGTCGCGACCGCGAAGAGTCTGATGGCGCTCGCCGAAAAGTATCGTGTGGATGTTCCCATCATCGCCTCCGTACACGCCGTGCTCTTCGAGAACGTTGACCCGATCGAAGCCATCGGCCGCCTCATGGCTCGCGAGCAAACCGTTGAAGTTGTGGGCTGACTTCGCGCAATGGTTCCGCTGTAGGTAAATACTTAAGATATGTACAAAAATAATCGTCGCCCGGCGAAGGCCCGGGCGGTTGCTTAGGTTATTCACTCTCCGCTGCCTCAACCAGCCCGGGATGCCGCCGAGCATCGCAACGATTTATCGCCGACGGCGTGTGATCGTGTAAACCCCCGCGCAAGCAAGGCAGAGCGCGCCAGCGGGGTTGGGAATTTCGGTTGTAACTCCAAAGAAAAGGGACATGGCGCCCGACCGCGGGCCCGCCCAACCACCCTGCCCCGTCCCGTTTACGTTTGCCGCAAACTGCCAGTCGCCCGCCGCCAGAAGCAATCGCTGCGACGCTCCTGCATCGAAGTTGACTGCTTCTGAGGGAGGCGTGAAGTTAAACTCAAAGGCCCTAACGCCAGCCCGCGAGATCACTACGTCCGCCGTGAGGCTCACGCCCCCGGCGATCTCGCCGGTTGCCCGCGTGAAGACGTCCACTTCAGTTGGCCTTGAAAACCTCGCGGTAAAAATGAGTTCGCTTCGCGTGCCCGAGAGCGAGTTTGCCAGCACGCCGCGGCTCCAGCGACCGGGGTGCATGCTACCGAAGAGCGTGGCATCCACCAGCTTCTGCCCATCCATCAGGGTGGAAACCTGACTTGCCAAGCTCTGCTGCTCGATCGCTCCCGGTTCGCCGTGCAGCGTGACTCGGCGATTCAAATTTCCGAAGGGCAGAGGCGATGTTGGGTATTGGTACTGGTCAAAACGTTGAAAGTAATCGCGCTGAGGTGCGTCTAGAAAGAGGGAGATGTTCATTCCTCGCGTTGCAGCGAGCGGAGTGATATCAGCCTGCACGCTCCCAGTCACCGATGCCAACCCGGCGATCATTATCACAACCTTATTTCCGTGAGTCATTCATTTTCCTCGTCTGTAGTTGTTTTCGCGCGGGAAGCGGCGCTCGCCATCCGCCTTGAGGTGAAGCGAACGGCTCGCCGTGCCTTCACGCGGCGTACATCGGAACGAGCTGGCCTTGCCACTACTCGCACCCTTCGCGGCCAACCAAGTCTGGATTTGTCCTTCCCGCATACTCCGCACCCTGCGTACATCCCGCGTAGGGAATCTCCCCGATTTCGGGCATCTCGCGGCGTTCTGGGCGTCTTCATGTGCCCGCCATTCTGCTGCGCGTGTCCGCCGCTGAAACTAAAGTTCACCATTTCGGAAATACAGTTACCGCGTCCGCACCCGGATATGCTCTCATTCCTATCTAAGGCCCCAGCTATGAATCCCCCACCCTTTGCCCATAGCTCTCCTTCGCACGGGGCGTCGCGAGTAAACTCTGATCCACTCGAGGATCTCAGCGCGACCGAATGGGAACGCAACTACTCGATGGCGATGCATCTCTCCCTGCTTGCAAGCGTCATCGGCGTGCCGCTGGTGCCCGTGATAGTTCTCTATCTCCTCAAGAAGGATGTCTCGCCATTCGTGGCCGACCATGGGCGGGAAGCGGTAAACTTCCAGATCAGTCTGCTCATTTACGCTCTGATCAGTTTGCCACTTTTTTTCATCTGCGGGTTGGGAATCGTTTCGATGACCGCCACGTACGTTCTGGGACTGGTTGGGATGATTTTTGCGGCGGTCGCGGCTCGGTCGGGGCGATACTACCGCTACCCGGCCTGCATTCGGTTTCTTTCGCCCCGCGCCACGGCAGTGTAACTTATAATGTCCTCAACGTGGATGTATATCATAGCGGCGAGCAGCGTTTCGCTGGCCAGCGTAGTCAGCCTAGCCTTGACTTTGCTTACGTTGCCGGGGATGTGGTTGCTGCTGGCCGTCACCGTTGGAGTTCAGATCTGGCAACCCAGCCTGTTCTCTTGGTGGACAATCATCGCCTGTGCGGTGTTGGCTCTGGTGGCCGAGCTGCTTGAGTTCATCGCCTCTGCCGCGGGCGCGGCGAAGGGCGGGGCGAGCAAAAAGGGTGCTTTCGCTGCGATTGTGGGTTCGCTGATCGGGGCGATCGTTGGCTCATTTTTCCTGCCGCCCATCGGCACGATTCTGGGCGCGGTGCTGTGCGCAGGGGTGGCCGTGGTCTGGGTTGAGTCGGCCTTGAACCAGAAGAGTATGAGCGACGCGGCGAGGGCGGGCACCGGGGCTGCGGCGGGGCGACTCATTGCCACGCTGATTAAGACCAGTATTGCCGCGGTTGTTGCGATCACGCTTACGATCGCGGCGTGGTACCAATAACATAAGTATGAGAGCCGCTGCGCCTCCTCGCGGGCCCACACGGCCCTTGGACCTCCGTCACGGTTAACGGAGCCACCCGGAAGGCCTGCAACCCTGATCGTCCAAAAATTCTTCGGTTGTTGCGCGCACGCTCTGGCGGGGCCGCGTCTCACTTTAGGTGTAAGCGACCCTCGGATGCGGCGAACAAAAGGATGATCGCAAGAAACGATTACCCTTTACTCGCCAACCACGATGGAAGTTACATTGTGCTTCTTGTTCCATTCAGTTCACTGTTTTATTTATGTTAGAACAAAGGATACCGCCATGAAGACTCTTGCCTCACTCCTCACCCTCGCCTCGCTCACGACACTCGGCACTCTGGCGACCTTCGCCAATGCCAGCGGCCCGGAAAGCACCCCGACGCCGCCTAACGACTTCCCGATCAACTCGGTGACGGACGCCTTCTTAGCCGCGTGGTCCAACGGATCGCCCGGCGCCGACCTGAATCAAGATGGAGGCGTGGACGGCTCCGATCTAGAAACTTTCTTTCTTGCTCTCGCTCACCCCCTGAGCCGTGCGGATACTAACGGCGATGGCCGCGTGAGCGCAGAAGACCTCGCCGAGCTCTACATCCTGGTTGCCACCGGTGATGCTCGGGCCGACTTAAACAACGATGGCGGAGTTGATGGAGAGGATGTGGCAGAATGGTTTATGTGCGCCAACTCTATCTCGCTTGAAAATATGCCCTGGGAGACCTCTGACGAGTCACCAGAACGCGACGGTGACGACTCGTGGGATACTCATAGCACGGACGAACGGTAAGCGGATTCGGACGGTTTAATATTTCTTCTATCACGAATCGGGCGTGCCACCACCTACGGGCGTGGCTCGCCCGATTTGTGTAGTTATAACTTGATGGTGCCCTCGCCCCCGCAGCTCTAAACTTAACTCGCCCCGTCCCAAGGCGTCGGACCGGTTCCCGCTTCGAAGCTGGCGTAACGCGGGCATGAGCGCAGAGCCCGGAATCGTTCCGCAAAGAAATGAGGATCTTTCTTGAACTCGGCGATTACGTCAAATGTGTACGGCCGACCGCACTCAGGGCAGGTTCCTCGCTTGCTCAATCCGCCGAGTGTGTAACCACAGTGGATGCAGAAAATATCCGTGCGCGCACTCACGCCAGTGCGCACCGCCCATAAGACTATCGCGATACCCCCGCCCGCTGCCAACGCCGCGATCTTAAGCTCTGTTCCCAAGAATTGCATGGCCTGAGCGGGCGCGAACACGAAAGACATAACAACCGCCGCGAGCGTCAGCAGGATCGGTAACAAAAGCAGCCACCTCCAGCCGATGGTCTTGCTTATGTCTAGCACCCCCGGTCGCCACCAGGGCATCGTACCGTCGAGCATCGTCATAAACTCTGGAGCGAGCGCATCTAAGGGCTGTGGCGCAAGGTCAACAGGCGAGCCTACGACTGATTCAGGCATGACGGGGATGTCATGCTGCAGCTGGGCTTTTTGATCCTTTGGCACGGGCTTCTGCACTCAAGACTATATACTATGTGGCTGGGCGGAACTGTGACCTTAGCTACGTTACTCTCAAATTCCATAGTCATTTTTCGCGGCTATCACCGCCCGTAAACAAAGCGCAGGCCTTTGGCGAGCAGGTTCACCATAAACTCCCGAGGCGGCTTGAGGCTCCGGCGAATCAGCCCGTTACTTACGCTGATATATACGGGCCGGGTGAGACTGAGCAGGCCTTCTCCCCCTCGCGAAAGCCCAAACCCCGATGCTCCATGACCACCGATTCCCACCGCAGGATGGGCTGTGGGAATTATGCAGTCGTTCACGGTGAGTGAAGTGGCCCGCAGGTCTGCGGCCATCCGCCGTACACGCGAAGGCGTGGCGGTAAAAACGCTGGTAGCAAGATGCTGGTCGCAGGCTTGATGAATCGCGATTGCTTCCTCTGTTCGCTTCACTCTAACAACCGCCAGCGCGGGACCAAAGTGCCTCCCCTCCACCAACGCGGCGGTTGGGGGGCAATCAATTACGGCGGTGGGTCTCCAAGTGCTGCCAGCTGGCTTGGGCGGTGGTGCGGTCGCTTCCGGTGCCTGGTTGCCAGCCGCGGCATCGCGTCCGCCCGCCGCGATTGCCGCAACCACGAGGTTGTAACAGTGGTCGGCCGCTGCGGCATCGATGAGCGTGCGCTGCGTCGCCTCTTTAGCGAGCTGGGTGAGTGCCGCGACAAAGGGCTCATAGACGGCATCGTGAACTAGAGCGCGGCGTGGCGCGATGCAGGATTGCCCCGCGTTGAGTGTAACTGCGGACCAGATGCTTTTGGCCGCGAGCACCGGGTCGCCGTCGTCAAGAACGATTGCTGAGTCGCGGCCCGAAAGCTCGAGAGTGCAGGGTGTTAAATGAGAGGCGAGGGTGGAGGCTATGGAGCGACCAACCTCGGTGCTGCCCGTAAATATAACATGGTCAAACCGCTCCGCCGCGAGCAGGGTGGCACCCGCGTTTCGGTCTGCGTCTGTCCAAGTTAATGTCTCATCGGGCAACCCGGCGGACTGCGCCAGCTGAAGTAACTTAAGTTGAGATGCGGGGCTGCGTTCCGACGGCTTCACCACCACGGTGTTGCCAGCGATGAGCGCCTGAACAAGTTCAATTCCCAGAAGCTGAAGGGGATAGTTCCAAGTCGCGATAATGGCGACGCGGCCAACTGGGGCTCGGAACCGCTTGATTCGCACGCCAGGCATCCAGAAGGGCGAAGAACCGGCAACGGCTGGGGCCAAGAGACGGGTCGCGTTACGCTCAAGCCATTTGCACGCGGCGACCAAGGGGACTACATCGGTGGTGAGCGCCTCGAACCGAGACTTATGTACCTCACCGCGTACCAGTTCGCACAACTCATGCTCCGCAGCGATGATCGCACGCCGAAACCTGGCAACAAAAGCAATCCTGTCCGGCAGCGGCGTATTGGCCCAGATAGTCATCTAGCCAACTTTATACACGCCGATGCGGTATCGCCATTTGTGGACCGCATGCGTGATCCTGAGGCCGCTCTTTTACTTCGCGAGGGCTTCTTAACACCCTCCGGCCGACCATTGAATAAAAAAGGTTTCTACATCGGACCCATCCACGCCGCCGTCCTCATTGGTGTCCGCGGCGGTTTCGCTACCGGCCCACGCCACGAAAAAGAACTCGATATCCGTGCCATCGACTCCGCCGTCATTGTTAATGTCAGCGTAACACCCCGGCGGCGGCACGACCAGCTGCGGAACAATCTTGAAGAGTCGGCCGTTGAAGAAGTCCATGAAATAGATTTCGCCGCGGCTGTCTTCACCGAACGCCGCGAGATTGGCGAGCACCCTGGGCGATGTGACCGGCTGGGGCTCGATGTCCGGCGTTAAGTTCTGGAGTGATCCGCCGGGTGTATAAGCGAACAATTTGGGGAGTTGGAAGTCGGCAAAGATGTAAGTCCCAACCAGACCGGGCAGCAGCTGCCCGGAGTAGACGTAACCACCCGTGATCGAAAGCCCGAGATCATGGTTGTAAGTTAGCGAGGGCGCGATCGAGGGTGGGCACGGGCAGGGGTCAGCACCGGTGCAATCCGGCCCCTCCATGCAGCGCCAACCGTAGTTTCCACCGCCCGCCCCCGCTGGAATAATATTAACTTCTTCGTACGCATCTTCGCCGACGTCGGCTACCCAAAGGTCACCCGTGGCGCGGTCAAAGGAACAGCGCCAAGGATTTCGCAAGCCGTACGCCCAGATCTCCGCGTCGTTTGCGGTTCCAACGAACGGGTTGTCCGCGGGAATCGTATAGTTACGATTGGGGTCGGACGCGAATGCATCTGCGGCCGGGTCAATCCGCAACACCTTGCCTTGGAACACCATCCCGCTTGTTGTTTGAGAAGCGTTCGTCGGGTCTAGAGTCCCTGCGGACCCGCCGTCGCCGAGTGAAATATATAAATAGCCATCCACGGGCGAGAAGCCGATCCATCCCCCGTTGTGTCCTATCCTTGGGCGGTTGTATTGTAATATTATCTGCGCGGAAGCCGGGGCAGCTACGAGTGTTGCAACGTCGAGGGTGTAACGAGCAAGCGTGGCGGTCGCGGACGGCGATGCGCCGGGTGCTCCGCTCGTATAATAAATATACAATGCCCGCGAAGGCCCCGTCCCTGGCGCTACCGCCGCGCCTAAGACGCCGCCGTCGCCTTCCAGGCGTACCAACGAACTTAAGTCAAGCACGGGAGTCGCCCGCGTCTGGCTGGAAATAATATCAACTACCTTCAACTTACCCGTTCGCTCGAGAACGAGTAGGTGCCGCTCATCGCCCTGAACGTGAGTAGCAAACAGTGGCTGCCGCAAGCCTGATACCACCAGTTCGGCATCGAGCGGCGGAAGCGCTGAAGCCGCGGCGGCCACTAAGGCTCCAGCAATTGCACCTGTCAGTTTAGTTGGTGTAGTGAGCTTGGGCTTCATGGGCAAACTGTACCCCCGTTTAAGGGGGGCTCATGCGAAATGCTCCGAGGTTAGAGGAACTTCAAGGGTCCAAAGTCTGAAACTACGGTGCGCAAAATTTAATCGTTCATAGCGGCTTGTTTTAGACGCTGATCGCTGCGGGCTCTCTTTTGTTTAGCTTTCACCCTCCGCAGCTGCGGCTAGCTACCCAAAGCCACGTCAACGCCTATAAGGAATCAAGGCACATAAACGCTGTAGCCTCGTTCGAGCAGGCCGTTGCCCTTCTTGTGCCCTGCCAGCAACTTCACCATGGCCGCATCAATTGCTGCGCCCGTGTCGCCGAGAATTCCTGCTTCGTCAACGCGGCTGTTCGCCGTCATAAGATAAGCAAACGTTCGCGCCATTCCGCAGTTTGCAATGAAATCCGGGATGATCGCGAACTGCTTGTCTGCCGTCTGCTGGATCGCCAGCATGTCACGCACCCAATGGCGCAGCGTCTTGCTGGATGGCTTGTACGCGAAGGGGTTGTTGGCCCCGCACGAGATCACGGTCGCGCCCGTTTTGGTTAACTTTCGCATCCGTGCGGCGGTTAAAGTATGGCTCTTCGCCGCGGGTACAAAGATGTCGGCAGATACATCAAAGAGCTCATCGCCCGACTTACTCGCCGAGATTTGAGTCTGCTTGCGCGATGGCGCGGGGAGAGCGGTTCCGGAGCGAGAGTTGATTACATCTTTAGCGTTCAGACCCGTTTCGTCCTTGATCACCCGTACGAGTTTGGTGTTGCGGTCGTACGTGCTCGCGGCGACCAGCGTGACCCCGAGCATTTCAAGGTAATATGCGGCGAACGCACCAACGGCCCCCAGTCCCTCAACGATCAACCGCTGACCTTTGAGATTCTTATTTCTTAACTTATAATACTGCTCGATGGAGCGGCAGACACCATACCCGGTGACAACATCGGCCACCATCCACGCTCGATTTTCGCCGCGTGGCCCCGGCAGGTCCGGGAGAATGATTTGCGCTTCGCATCCTTGGTGCAGGCGTCGCACCTTCTCTGCGGGGTCTTCGTCGGTTGGCCAACTGTGCCCGCGGCAGATTCCTTCCTGCGGATGCCCGATGCCCACCACTTCGCGGGTGATGGCGCTGGCTTCACTTACTTCGTCAACATTTACATCGCCGCCGGTTCCGTAGCAGCACTTGAGATACGGCCCGATGGACTTATACCAGCGCTCCAGGACGCCGCGTTTTTGGGCCGGGTGCTTGGAAGGATCGAATCGAATTACACTCTTGCCGCCGCCGATGTCCGGCCCGCACACTTGGAACTTAACTCCCATCGTCTTTGCCAAAAACACCGCTTCCTCGCGGGTTGCTTCGGCGTGCATCCGCGTACCACCGCCGGCAGCACCACCGCGCAGCGAATCGATCGCGAGCCAACCGACCGCGTCAGTCTCTCGATCACGCCATTCAACTACCAGCCCGGGGGCGGTCTCATAGAAGAGTTGATACTTTGCAAAGCCGTTCATTGAGCTCTACATTAGGACCGTTCTCGTGCGGTGCGCCCACTGGGCCGCTGTCGCCCAGTTTCCCCGCAGACTCAAGCTTGGGCGGTGGGTTGCCGCCGCGTTTTTACCGCTCCATAGTTTGCTGCCACGGCCTCAACAGCGGCGGTAGCTGGGCGCCCCCAGCCTTGATTCAGCCACGCTGCGCTTGAGACGATCATAATATTTGATCGTCTTAATGCGCAGAAAAAAACACCCCGCCTTCTTGCGGGGTGAAGAATAACCTTTACGACTCTTAAAATCGCGGGGCGCCACCAAGGTTTGCGGCGATCTGACTGATCCTAACCCTTGGCCTAACCCTTGGCCTAACTCTTGACTTAACCCTTGCCGACGAGCGTCTTGGGGATGTTCAGCGCGGAGTTCTTTTTATCATCCCACTTCTTATCCATCTTCATCTTCTCAATTCGCTCGGCGCGGGTGAGAACGCTGCGCTTGCCCGACAAGTTTGCTGCAATCTTAAGTGAACGATCGAGGCTCATGATGCTATCCTTTTACTACGCTTTTCGCCATCCTAACTCGCAACTTCTGGCGAGTTAGTTCTATCAATAAATTGGCTGGCTTCATTTGTCCAAAGTCATCTTCTGCCAGTCCGGTCGCGCGAAGTTCGACGAGCCCTTCCGCTCCTTCTGCCAACGCGGTCCCAGCCGCGCCACTGCGGCTTCCACGCTTGTCCGCGCTGCCGTCCGCTTGCTGTACTGATCACTGCTGATCCCGGCCGACACATAAAGTCGGAACTCCCGGGTTGGATCCGAATTATTGACGCGTACCGTCGCCGGATCAAGGTACAACGCAAAGGTCTCTAGACCATTTTCTGCCAGAAACGCTACGCCACTTTCGGCTTCAGTTTGGTTTAACGAGGCTAGCAGTAAGTAATTTTGGCCATTTTGTCGAGGGTCGCCGTCTAACCACCCGGCCGAGGTGAGGGCTCTAGCCCCGGCTGGGGGCTTCGCAGAGGGCGTAGCAGAACGGTTATTTCCGGCCGGTCGGTCGTTGCTAGGTGGCACGGCGGCCGCAGTTGCTGAACGGTTCTGGGCTTCGCCGGTTAGAGCTCCGCCGCTTGGCAAAGCGGGTTGACCTGATCCACGCGGGGAGTCAATCGGTTCTGAAATTGCGGGAATTTCTCGCGATACCTCCAACTCCGCCTTCTTTCGCGCCCGGTTTGAACCAACGGCGTATGCGAGGACCGCGATAGCGATGATCGCCGCGATTGTAAGTGAAAGGGCGTTCAGCGGTATGCGGATTCGGCCCCCGGCCAGCAGAATATCTCCGTGCGGCGGTTGGTCGGCGACGTGCTCGCGTGATGGAGTGGCAGTCGTTGGCTTTACTTCGAGACGAATCGGTGGCCCACCCTCAACCGGAGCAGAGCCGACCCTTCCAACGCTTGGCGTCGCCGCGGGTTCGCTTCCTCCCGCCGCCATTCCCGGCCGCCAGCCCACGCCCGGGTTCAGGCTGTTACGCCTATCGGCGGGCGTATTGACAGTGCCTTTGCTGCGGAGCAGGTCAAACAGCGGCTGAGATTTACGGCCAGCAGGCATTGAGACAAAGTGTATTGCCCTTGGCGGCTGAAAGGGGAGCGGCTTTCACCGGCCCACCCATCGCCGCCTGACTTCGTCTTTTCCGGTTTCTCTCGCAGTTCCATACGATCTTCGCATGGTAAGTAACGCCGAGGTGGCCAAGGTCTTAGAAGAGTTTGCCACACTACTTGAGCTGACCGGGGCGGACGGCTTCCGCGTGAACGCCCATCACCGCGCCGCCCGCGGGGTGGAGGGGCTTACTCAAAGCCTTGCTGCACTCGCGGAGGACAAGGCGAGTTTAACCGCGATTGACGGAATCGGCCCCAAACTCGCCGACAAGCTCGTCGAGATCGTCCGCACCGGCACCCTTGCGGAGCTGGAGACCCTCCGCGTCAGGGTGCCCGCGGGCCTGCTCGATATATTACGAGTGCCGGGTCTTGGCCCCAAATCGGTGAAAGCCATGTGGGATGCTAATATAACTGATACCGACGCGCTCAAGCGAGCTATCGCCGATGGCTCGCTGCTGAAGTTGCCGCGAATGGGCGAGAAGGCTGTCGCTAAAATTAAAGATTCGCTCGCGTTCTTTGATTCCTCCGCAACCCGTACCCATCTCGGCAAAGCCGCGGCGGTCGCACACACCTTCGTCACCGCGATCTCTGCTCTTCCCGGGGTTGCCCGTATAGAGCCCGCTGGCTCGCTTCGGCGCGGCAAAGAGACGATCGGAGATATTGATATATTAGTTGCAATCGCTGACGACACCACCGATAGAGACTTAGCAACCCGCATCGCCGCCCGCTTTTGCTCGCTGCCCGGCGTAATTCACGTAATCGCTCAGGGGTCCGGCAAGAGTTCTGTCTTATACGCCTTGGAGGGCGGTTTGGGTCGCTGGAAGCCCACGCCGCAGGTAGCCAGCACCAAATCGGCAGAGTTAACCGCGAGCTTCGGATCTCAGCCGGCGGCGCCGCGGCAGCCGTCGATTCAAGTTGACTTACGTATTCTGCCCGAATCCTCATTCGGCTCAGCGTTGATGTACTTCACAGGCAGCAAGGAACATAATGTTCGGCTGCGCGAGCGCAGCCTCGCGATGGGGTACACCCTGAACGAGTGGGGCCTCTTCCCGATGTCTGAGCGCACCGTGAAAGCGCCGAAGAAAGCGAGTGGCTCTAAGGCAAAGGTCTCGCCTGCCAGCGGCAGCACGAACAAGGTGGCGGGCGATGTAATTTATGCAGACTCGCCCGCTCTCCCCGCCCCTCTCCTTCCCCCCCAGGACCGCGGCGTGAAACCGCTCGCTTCCGCCTCTGAGGAAGAGGTCTTCGCCATGCTCGGTCTGCCTTGGATTCCCCCCGAAGCACGCGAGGATCGGGGCGAGCTGAATGAAGCTGGGCCGTGGGATTTAGTTACAGTTGCTGATATCCGAGCCGAACTTCACGCCCACACCACCGCTTCCGATGGGCTCCTTTCCATACTTGAGCTCGCAGAAGAGGCCCTACGCCGCGGCTTTCACACGATCGCCGTCACCGACCATTCGCAGAGCAGCAGCATCGCGGGTGGTCTTAAGCCAGACCGCTTGCGTGCCCACATCGCGGCGGTCCGCGAGGCCAACTCAAAGATCAATGGAATTACAATCCTTGCTGGCTCTGAAGTTGACATCTTAACAGATGGCTCGCTGGATTATGATGATAAGCTGCTGGCCGAGCTTGACGTGGTGGTCGCAAGCCCGCACGCCGCACTCTCTCAGGACCCTGCCGCGGCGACCGCCCGTCTCCTACGCGCCATCTCCCATCCCCGGGTTCATATCATCGGCCACCCCACGGGTCGCCTGCTGCTACGCCGCGCTGGGCTCTCGCCGGATATGCCCCGGTTGATCGCTGCGGCGAAAGAGCACGATGTTGCTCTTGAGATTAACAGCCATTGGATGCGGCTTGATCTGCGCGACACCCACGCCCGCGCCGCCATCCTCGCCGGGGTCAAGCTCGCCATCAACTGCGATGATCACGAACGATCCGACTTTGACAACTTACAGTTCGGAGTCGCCACAGCCCGCCGCGCTTGGGCAACCCCCGCCGACTGCATCAACGCCTGGCCTGCGGAGAAGCTGCACCGGTGGCTTCAATCCAAGCGCTGAGTCAAAGCGAGCGCGAGAGTTATGAGAATCTCGCCGGTGCTCATCACGCTTTAACGTCGCGGCGTTCACTCGGATTGTAAGTATCCTTCGGCGATCAGCGCGTGAATAATTTGGTTCGCAATTGGGCCACTTACTTTGCCGCCGCTTCCGCCGTAGTCAATCACTACAGCGATGGCATACTTGGGGCGGTCACGTCCGGCGAACACCACAAACCAGGAATGGTCGCCCTTCTCCAGCAGTTCGCCGGGCCCGGTGCCCTCAAGGTTCCGGGCGCGAAGGTCGGGCGCGGTCGCGGTGCCCGTCTTGCCCCACACTTTCACCCCCGACGCGTTGAAGATCGGTTCTTGAATACCGTCGAAAGTTAATGTTCGGCCGGTTCCTCGCTCGCCGTTGACGGCAAGCTCCAGCCCTTTCACGGCCATCGCCACGCCACGCGGGTCCAGGCCTAACTCCGTGGGTGCCGGCGCTGGGCCGCGACGCGCACCAACATCTTTAATTAGTGTCGGCGCTATTCGCACTCCCCGCCTCGCGAGCGTGGCGTACATATCCGCGGCGTGCAGCGGCGTCCACGACACCGGCCCCTGGCCGATGGCCATCTGAATCGCATCGGGGGGTGTCAGCGGGGAGCCATCGTACTGCTTTCCTAGCGGCCCTGCGAACTCACCGCCCGCGCCCAAATCAAAGCCGCTGCCCAGCCCGAACGCCTGATATAACTTTACAAGGGTATCAGTGCCCATCCGTCTTCCCATCGTATAAAAAAAGATATTGCACGAAACCATGAGGGCCTCGGTACCCTCAAGATCATGATCCAGCAAGATCGAATGAGTTGTGTGGTACCGCTTATAAATCAGGCAGCGGTAGATATCGGGTCTGTCGGGGATGAGATAACCATTGCAGGCAATGGTCTCTTCCGGACGTAAGTTTCCAAAGGTTATGGCTCCGGCCAGCACCGCGGCTTTTGTGATCGACCCCGGGGGGTACGGGCGCTGCCAGCAACGATTGACATACGGAGTTAATAACTCGTCCTTAAAGACACTGTCGGGATTCTCGGCGATGTCCTGCCGGGTGAACGTCGGCGTAGAGACGGCGGCGAGCACCTCGCCGGTGTCGATATCCAACACGACAGCCGCCCCGTACAGCTTCGTGCCCACTGGCTGAGTTTCGCTCTCCTGATGATGCCAGGGCAATACCACGGCCAGCCCCACGCCCTCGCTCATCGCCGCCTGCACCCGCCCCTGCAACATAATATCAAGTGTAAGTGCTATATTCCCGCCCGCCACTGGCTTGACGTAATCCTTGATCCCCGTATCTAAGTGTGCCGTCGCGGAGCCCCGCAATCCTCGCAGCAGTTGCTCCTGCGCGCCCTCAATACCTGTTTCCCCGACACGATCCCCATCTCGATAAAAGCCCCGATCCACGCCCTCAGTCGTAAATGCTTCTCTCGCCGCCGCCGGGTTGGCCGCAAGGTACTCTCGTCGCCGCGTCGCATCGCTAGCAACCACTAGACCCCCACC
>CAYVFW010000010.1:0-39265 GCA_964450325.1 uncultured Phycisphaeraceae bacterium
GGGCGTTTTGGGTCTGGGCGTTTAGAGCACGAACGAACGCTCGTCCCACAGCTTGTCGAATTGGGCGGGGGGACGAGTGTTGCCTTCCGAGGGGGGCAGCTTTATGCCGCAGGCGACCAGCAGATCAACCAGGCCATGGTAATCACTTATGCTTATGAACTCGCGGGCAACTCGCGGGGTGCCCATGAACTCTCCGGCCTGCACCTGCGCCAACCCCGCCATGTTGTGGTAGTTGCCCAGCGGCAGACAGATACAGGTTGATTCATAACCGTACGCACAATAGACGCCCGCCTCGCACGCTCCGCCGGCCATTAACTTACGTTGCCAGACCCAGCGCTGATCGCCGCTCGCGAGGGGAAGGGCTGAGCCAGGCGCTCCCGCCAACTGCTCGGCACGCTTTGCGACCGCCCCGGTGAGGCCGGGCGAAAAAATACTTAAGCGATCTCCGACGCGCACGATGGGGCCCCCGCCGATGGGGCTGTCCGCGAAGCTCCTGCTGTTCTCAAGGGCGATTACCACCGCGTCCATGGGCATCGTCTTATCGCGGCACGCGCCGATGGCGCCGACAAATCCGACTTCCTCGGCTCGGGTAAATAATAAGCGAACCGGGGATGTTAACTCGTCTTGAGGCAGACACTCGAACGTGCTTATGGCGGCGGCCAGGGCGGCGAGATCGTCGCAGGCCAGCGTGTGGCAGTTGCCGTCAATTACTTCCGCGGCCCCAACATCCCATACGCCAACGTCACCGACGGCGGGGCCGAGGCCGGGCGGAGGATTGTGTGCCAGTTCGGCGGTGTAATACTTGAATATGCCCCCTCGTCCAGCGCGAGAATCCGCGGGGCGGGGCGGCCCGAAGAGCCGGGCGGCGTGCGCCCCGCCCGACGAATGAATTACAATGCTCGCATCGGTAAAATAACCGTCCATGACGCCCCCGCGGAACGAGAGTTCCATGACTGCGGGCGCGATGATGCGCTCGACGACGAAGGCGGGATGGTCCATGTGCGCGGTGAAATAGATGGGGCGGGCGCCGGCTGGCAGCGAGGATTCTCGCTTACTCCTTATCGTAATATTACCATGGCGGTCAGAGTCGAGGAAAACATCCGGCCGCAGGGCAGCCCACTCCTTCACCCATCTCGAAACGGCGTCCTCGCGACCGGAGGCCGACGGGAGTTGGGTTATTTGTAATAAATAACCGAGATGACGGGCTCGGTCTGCTGGTAAAATTTCCGTTGCTCTGGGCATGGGTCGGGCTTTGAGTGCATCGCGGGTACACCGCCGCAGGATTGATCAGGACGTTTACATAAACTAATACGTGGCGTTACGTAACCAGACGCGCCAAATCTAGGGTCGCCCCGTGCTGGCTGCGGAGAACATCGCGACGGGCGCGTCCTCGCCGCCTGCGGCGGCTGCGAATCGGCCGATTGCCAAATCATGCGCGGCGTGATAGGCCCGCCCGAGCTTTGTCCAGTCAAACTCCCAAGAGCGCTTATCTACCTCATTGCGGAGCGCGATTCGTTCACGCCGCTCATGCCGGCAGAAGTCCATCAGATACCGAGTGAGATCTGACGCTGCGTCGTGGAATCCCCTGCCTCTTCGTTTGAGGACCATCATCCCGTGACTCTGCGGGCTAGGGTCAGTCTCTTGAACATAACGGCCAAAGCCAGCAAGGTCACTACTTACACTCGGCACGCCCATCGCGCAACATTCCAATGGGGTATATCCCCAGGGTTCGTACGCGCTTGGGAAGATCCCTAAATGGCATCCCCGGACAAACTGGTCGTATTCGATACCCCAGAGACGGTTAGTTGGAGTTATGAAATCGGGGCAGTAGACCACTTTAACAGGATCGTGCTCGAAGTTAATCAAGTTAAGGTGCCGCATCTGATTAAGCACCGGATCGTTGGCATCATCTTCGAGAATGTGGGTCACTGCCATCGGCAAGCATTGCTGCTTGAGCGCGGTTTGGGCGCGGCGGTAACGCAACATCCAGTACTCGTCGATCAGGTCGTCGAGGTGTAACTTCCCACCCGCGGCGGCGCGAGTGAAGAGCCGAGCACCTACCCCCTCGGTAATCTTGTCGCACACTTCGGCCAACTCGTTGAGCACCCCGCGTTTTTCCATTGCAAGGGGATTGATACTCCGAGTGGGGCGGCGGGAGACGATGAAGAAGATGACGGTCTTACCCAGGTTCGCGGCTTTCAGTTCCGCGTTAAGGCGGGCCATCGACTCAAGGCAGAGATCAAAGCCCTTGTTTTTGGGTTCAAAGCGGCCGGAAGTGAATATGTAGATGGTTCGATCAAGATCGAAGGAGTAACTAGGAAAAAAGTGCCCCATCGTAAACCGGTGGATGAGTTCCTTGTATTCTCCGTGTAACCGTTGCTGGTCGTGGCCAGCGTTATATAAGCCGATTGTGAGGCCGTTTGGGAGCACGACATCAACCGGGCGGCCGAGCAACTGGACGCACTCCTCGGCTGTGATTGAAGAGACAGTGGTAAAGACGTGGCAGCCGTGAGCGCAGGCGCGTTCGATATTATGTTGGGTAACAATGTTGAATCGCTTCGCCTCGGCGGCGTGGTCAAGATACGGGAGTTGGTCGTAAAAATCATCACGAGAGCTCGCGATGTAACGCCCCAAAATCGTCGCGTGCGTTGTAAACACGATCGAAACGGGCAGCTCGAGGCGGCGAATTTCCGGGATCGCCAGCCCGCCCATCCACTCATGGAAATGGGCGACAATGGGCGCGCCGCTGTTGCCCCAAACGGATTTGGCGTAAGAGGCGCGCTGTTCGCACAAGGCCACAAATAAGCGGGTCACCGCGTCCGCAAATGTAACAACCGGGTCGATCAACCCGTCGTGACTCGGTATCTCCAGACGGTGATCCTGATAGAAGCGATACTTTGTATCGTTCAGCCGCTCGTGCCCTTGCCAATGCTCAATGAGCATGACCCGGGGACGCCCAGGGACCATCCAACGTCCGTAATGAACGATGAGCCCTTGTTCTTTTAGATGGGCAATGGCCTTCGCTATCCACGCGGCAGGCTTCACTTCCTCAAACTCAACCGCGGCTGACTTACTTTCCCAAGGACCAATCAAGCAATATCGTTCCGCCCAACGCTGCACCATAAGTGGAGCTTTACTCCGCAGCACTTGATAAATTCCGCCCACTTGATTGCACACTTCCCAAGCAATTTCGAATAAAAGCGGCCCCGGGGGCGGGGGCGGGGGCTCACCTCCAGCGCCGACGGCAACGCCCGGCGAAAAGTCTCGGCTGGCTGGATCGTTTTGTAGAGATCGCTCGGACATACTTAGGTGAGGATAGGTGATCGTGTGGTTGGCTTCACGCGTGCTACTCAAATTCGCGCGTGGGCGATTTGCTGGGCGGACGAAAGATGCTGTTAGATCGTGTCATCACGCCAGATTTGCTCATGAGCGAGCAGCCACGCCTTTCGATCAACTCCGCCACCGTAGCCGGTAAGGTCGCCGCGAGAGCCGATGACGCGATGACACGGAACGAGAATCGGGATTGGATTGCGGCCATTGGCGGCTCCAACTGCGCGGCGGGCGGCAGGATTCCCGATCTTCACCGCTTGCTGGGCGTAGGTCGCAGTTTGGCCGTACGGGATGTCGAGTAGCGCATCCCAAGCAAGCCGCTGAAACTGGGTTCCTGCCAGAGCGAGGGGTAGCGAAAAGTGCTGCAGGTGACCAGCGAAGTAGAGTGCTAACTGCTCGACCGCTGCGGCGAGGAGGGGATGTGACTCGGGATCGGTTTCGTCGCCGCTTCCCAGTTCGGGTAAAGATTGATCTGGCTGGGAGAAGTTGATTCTGACCACAGCGCCTGCCGAAGCGAAAATCTGTAGTAGGCCGATTGGGCTAGGGGTATGGCATTTCACAATGAAGGAGGAGTGGACGGTAGGGTGAATTTTCATGCTCAGAAGGCTACGGACCCTAACAAGCGTCTGTCAAGCCCAATACTGGTTTGTGTTTTGAAAGGTTTGTGGATAAGGTGTGATTTAGCGAAGCGCGGAAAAATGTAAAAAATCTCTTGACAACGAGGGGTGGTTGCGGTTATTGTGGAACATACCTGAAACTGTTTCAGATTTGTTTCAGTGGTGTAATGTAGCTTTCTGCGCCGTTTCACCCACTAGCGGAAGTAAAACACGCCGGGCTTGATGCCTTGGCAAATGCTGGTCGCGTTTACGAGTTAATTGCATGTCGAGCATGCGTCACATAGCCAAGGAGTCGGGGTATTCGGTCGCGACGGTTTCGCGCGTACTGAACAACCACCCTCACGTGGATGAAAAGACGCGCCAGCGTGTGTTGGCCGCGGCTGGTGATGCCAATTATGTTAGCATTTCGCAGCGTACCCAAGCGGTGCTGGGGCTTGTGTATCCTGAGGACATCATCCGGGCAGACTACGGCGGATTTGATCTCGCGCTTTTGGCGGGGATTCTCGAGGGTGTCAACGAGCGCCGTTACGATGTAAAGCTTGTATCGATCCGTCGTGATAAAAGCCCCGATGAGACTTATGCGCAGTTCTTCGCTCGCAAGGGGCTGCGAGGGGCGTTACTACGAACTTTTCAGCACACCCGCGAGGTGGTGGCAGAAGTGGCAGCTGAGGGGTTCCCGTGCGTGGTTATCGCAGACCGCCCAGACTCCTTAACCACCAACTTCGTACGTACTGACAGTTACGAAGATAGCGTGCTTGCGGTGAAGCACTTGATTGATTTAGGCCACAAGCGGATCGGGCTTATCACACACGCTGTCGCGGACACCGACCATAACGACCGCCGTCGTGCCTTTTCCACAGCGCACCGCGATGCCGGATTAAGCGTTGATTCTGAGCTTATTGTTACAAACTACGCGACTGCGGACAACGGGGCGAACGCCATCACGCGGCTGATGGGACTCCCCAACCCCCCCACCGCCGCGTTCATCACCGATCCGCTCTCGACGGTTGGCGCGCTTCGGCGATGCCTTGAGATGGGGATTCGCGTGCCGCAAGAACTTTCATTAATCGGTTTTGATGACAGCGACGTTCGGTTGCACACCTTTCCAGTGTGCAGCGCGGTGGTTCAAGATGCCCGGGCACTGGGCTTTGAAGCGGCGCGATGGCTCAGCCGAGTCACCAGCGATGTAGACAACACTCCCAAGACTCTCCGGATGGTGAAACGCACACGGTTTGAGATCAATCAGACGACCGCGCCCCCGGCGCAACCGACCCGTGTGCTGCCCGATGGCACGCGTCTCCCCGTCGCAGACGTTTCAGATCGGACGCAACTCTCTCAGGTTACAATTGCTATGGCGAATCAAATTAAATCCAGTGTCTCGACGGTTGGGCGGTCACATGGTTTCACCCTCATCGAACTATTGGTAGTGATCGCGATTATTGCCCTCCTCATCAGCGTGCTTCTTCCCGCCTTGGGCCGCGCTCGTGAGACGGGGCGCCAGACAGTGTGTACTTCCAACATTCGGCAGTTTGCGCTTGGGGCAAACCTTTATGCCAACGACTTTAAAGACTTCATTTGGGGCGATAAAGTGCGCGGTTCCAACGGCCAGCCCATAAGAGTGAATAACACCGATATAACCGCATGGGCAAGGGCTATTGATCCGACAGATGCAACCAGAGTGGTGCCAGGCCTAGCCTACAAATATGTAAGCAACGTGGATTCGGTTGGAGCTTGCCCGACCAATAAGCGAAGAAGCACCAACGGAGCGACACGAGGCCAGTTTGGTCTCGGCAGCGAGTTAGATTTTGACTATACCTTCATTCAGGGGATGCAAGGCGCGCGTCTGGGAACTTCAACTCCAGTTGCGCACTTGACGCAGCCCGATGGGCGGGTCACGCCCCCGGTGTTGCCCGTCGCCCGTGTGGCTGAGTTGAACATACTCGCCGGTATTCCGTTGTTCGTGGAAGAGCACACGAAGTACTTCAATACTGATTTCCCCGACGGACTATTCAGTTTCGACGATCAGTTCACCAAGCGTCACAACGAGAACGGAACCATATCGTTTCTGGATGGGAGCGCCCGCCTGTTCAACGCACCGGAGGGTGGTGGCGATAACTCTCAGGACGCGGGTGATCTTGATGCCAAGGACTTCTTTGTGGTCGGGCGTGAAGGATGGTTGCCTATCGAAGTACCCAACAACCCTGGCCGCGGTCGCCCCTTTGGTTGGATAAACAATCCGATTTCACTCGCTGCGAATCCGTAGTGAACAGTGCGGTGGGAACGCGAGCGACATGAGTATTGGACTCTGGGGTAAAGTGGTTTTTGCGGAGCCAGCGTTTTTAGTCGAGCCATAATGAAAAAGCATAGCACAAATAATTCAGCTTTCACACTCATCGAGCTGCTTGTGGTAATTGCAATCATCGCGCTGTTGATCAGTGTGCTGCTTCCCGCGCTTGGTCGCGCTCGCGAGGCGGGGCGACAGACAATCTGCCTTTCGAACGTGAAGCAGTTCGCGCTGGGTGCCAATGCTTACGGCAACGATTACAAAGAGAAGATTTGGCCGGACAAAGTGCGCCGTGCTGATGGGCGCCCAATTTCCGTTAGCGGGCGAGAATTAACGGCGTGGGCCAGAAACCAGGATACCGCCGATGCCACGCGCATCGTGCCCGGGCTTGCGTATAAGTATATCGAGAACGTAGAAGCATGCGGAAGCTGCCCTACCAACAAACGGCGCAGTATTAATGGCCGCAACGAGTCGACATTTAGCACGAGCTCTGAACTTGACTTTGATTATACCTTCGTGCAGGGTATGCAGGGGGCGACTCTGGGGAGCTCGACTAAGGTGGGTTACAGAGTGCCTTTTGATGGACGCCGCCCCCAAGCAACGTTTCCCAGCACGCTGATCGCTGAACTCGCAGTTTTGCCGGGTATTCCAATCTTCGTCGAGGAGAGCACCGGCCTTTACAACACGGAGTTTCCGGATGGCTTATTCAGCAGCGGCGATCAGATTACGACTCGGCACAACGCGAGCGGAACGATCGCGTTCCTAGATGGGAGCGCGGTGCTGTTCAAACAGCCTAAATCTGGTCAGCCCGATCGAGCGGCCGACGGGGATCTTCGGGCCAAGGACTTTTATGCCCTGGGGCAAACCGGTTGGTTCAACATCGAGTATTTGCCACAGGAGGGAAGGGGCCGTCCGTTCGGCTGGATTAATAATCCAACTCGTGATGCCGCCAACCCATTCTAATAGATAGTTGGCGAGATCAGTTAATCTGGGGGTTGGAAACATAATAATACTTGTTCGCGACTTCGCGGTAGCGGACAGGCTTTGGAGAAGAGAGGGCGGTTTGTTACCTGCCCGTACAACCGGACGGATGTGTGGCACGCGCGTATTACTAGCGCCGCGTGTTGTCTTGCCGTACTTATGCTGTACTGCGGGCCTGCGGGCCGGGCATCTCATGTTTTTCTGTGACGTATTGCGGTCGCGTTTACTTTGTGTGTTGGTCTCTTTTGTGAGGATCTGAAGATGAAACTGTTTAATAAGTGTGCAATTCTCGCCGCGGCGTGCGGCTCGGGCCTAGCGGGCTCGGTCGCTACTGCCCAAAACGTTCTTTACAACCCCGGCTTTGAAGAACCTTGCTCTATTGCCACCGGGTTTTCGACCTTTGGCAACGTGCAGAACGGAAACTTCTTCACGACCAGCGGCTCACGCAACGTGAAGATGTTCGGACCCTTTTGCTGCCCGCTGGGTTATAGCGGCTTCTTCCAAGACGTTCCCGCGGCCCCCGGCCAATCATGGGAAGCGACGGCGATGGTCACCAGTCCGCCTTGGGACACACTCTCGTGGACCGAGAGCGGAACACCCGGTGTACCCGGCGACGATCGCGGGTCGCGGGTCTTCATCACGGTTGATTACCTTGATGCGAACCGGCAGTTTCTCTCGGGGTTCCAAGAAAATCGCTCCAGCAAACTTGAGAGCAACACCGATTCCCAGCCGATTATGCAGACGGTCTCGCCTTCGGTGGCGCCTCCCGGAACCGCATTTACGCGGATCACAGCGTATGTTGAGCAGGCAGATTTCGTCGGTGGTGCGGCGTGGTACGACGATGTAACTCTTAACACTGTGGGCGGCGATAATCAGTTGGTGAATTTTTCCTTTGAAGATGCGGGCGTGAACTGTTTCGGCAGCCCCGTCTCTGGCTGGGTAAACTTTGGTAATGGCCAGGTCAACGTTGGCCAAAGCCCTCGCACTGGCGATCGCGCCGCGAAGCTCTTTGGTGGTTTCAGCGGATCGGTAGCGGCGAGCGGCTGGTTCCAAAACGCTGGAGCAAGCGGGGGGACTACTTGGAAGGCCAGCGGTTGGGCAACGTCCCTCGCTAACGACCTGACTCAGCCGGGTAACGACACTTTCCTGACGCTCGAGTTCTTTGATGCGAGCGGAGTCAATATCAGCGAGTTCGAAACTCATCTCTCGCCTTACCGAAGCACAGGCGTGGCGACGGGCGCGGCTAACGACCTTATGTACACATACTTCGAAACCCTCCCGGCGGTTGCTCCGGAAGGTACTGCGACGGTGCGTTGCCTTATCTTCCAACGGCAGGTTGATTTCGCCGGTGGCGCAACATGGTGGGACGATATGGAACTTATCCAGACCGATGCGCGTACCTGCTTCGCCGATTACGATAACAGTGGCGGTGTGGGCGGCGAAGATGTCGAAGCGTTCTTCAGCGACTGGTCTTCCGGTTCAACTAGTGCCGACGTAGACGCCAACGGCGGGGTCGACGGGCAGGATGTCGAAGCCTTCTTCCTTCAGTGGTCCGCGGGCGGCTGCTAATACCACCGGTGACTCGTTCACCTTCTTCAATCTCGCGAACGTGCTCGGCACTGAGCAAAAGTGAACGGGATGATCGCAACGGAGATTGAGTTCTCCCAAGAGAGGATCGGCCGCGCTATCCTCAATCACACGCGCCACGACGGTTGCAAGCCGTCGGGGCGTTTTCGGATCACTCACTCTCACGTTTATGTTGAATACACCACACCATAACCTTAACGAAACTGGATCAGGCCTTTGGTCTTGCCCGCCCCCCGCCCTGGTCGCAGCGTTTAGTTTGGTGATCGCGTGCGCGGGATTCGCCCGTGGGCAGTGCGAATCGCTTCCCGCCGACCTGTGGTCGCTGACATATGCGGACGAGTTTAGCGGTACCGCCGTCAGCAGCGACTGGACACCCGAGGTGGGCCGTTGGCCTTACAACGAGGAATGGGAAAACTATCAGAGGTACGCCAACACCGTAAGTAACGGGAATCTGGTGATCACCGCGAGTTACGACCCCCGATTTAATCCCCCGTACGTCTCTGGACGCATCAATACGCGGAACCGATTTCTACAGCAGTACGGGAAGTTTGAGATGCGTGCCAAGATGCCGCGTGGGCGGGGCATTTGGCCCGCCTTCTGGCTTTTGCCGCAGGACACCTGGCCTCCCGAAATTGACATCATGGAGTTCCTAGGTCACGAAGTGACGACTGTGCACTTCACGAACCACTGGGGAACGTGGCCGAACGTGGCCTCTCAGGGGTGGCCCTTCACCGGCCCGGATTTCTCCGCTGGCTTTCATACCTTTGCCTGCGAATGGTGGCCGGGACAGATTGATTATTTTGTCGACGGAGTTCGCCGGCAGAGCGCGCGAAACCCCGGCGTACCCAATGTACCGATGTACGTAATTATTAATCTCGCGGTGGGCGGAATCTGGCCAGGATATCCGGACGCCACGACCGTCTTTCCGCAGCAGTTGATTGTCGATTATGTTCGCGTGTACGAAGCACTCGCGCCCGATCAACGTCTCGCTAATCCGGGGTTTGACGCGGCGTCATCTTTCTCTGGTTGGACGAAGACCGGCAATACTTTTACTGACGCGGCTAGCGCGCGATCGACTCCGCGTGGCGCCAAGATGTACGGAAACTTCACTGGCGGCACGAACACCAACACGCTCTTCCAGGATGTTAATGTCACAGCTGGCGACACGATGGTGGGTCAGGCGTGGTTCTACAACCGCTCCGACGATGCGATGGCTGGGCAGAACACCGCATCGCTGATCATCGAGTGGCGCAGCGCGACGAATCAAGTTCTGTCGCGAAGGACGACTCTCGCGGCCAACGCGGCAACCCCTCGAAACATGCATACCCGCGTGCTCGTTCAGGGAACGGTGCCTCCCAACGCCACCAAGGCGCGCTTCTTGGTTGAGTTTACGCAGATAGGCAACGTAAACGGGGCGATTTTTATCGACGACATGCTCTTCGGTCGTCTCCAATGTCCCGCGCCTTGCTTCGCCGATTTCAACGAGGACGGCGGGATCGACGGTAGAGATGTAGAGGACTTCTTCGTCGCTTGGGCTTTCAGCGAGAGTCGCTCCGATGTTAATGTCGATGGCGGCGTAGATGGCACCGATGTCGAGGTCTTCTTCGGGCTGTGGTCGAGCGGCGAGTGCGAATAGGTGGGGAAAGCTTGGGCAGCAAACTGCGGGCAACCCGCGCAGTTGCATGCCTAGGCTTCGGCCCGTGGCCGACCAGGTATTCCGTAGTCCAAATGGTGTTACGGGCAAGGCGGGCGAGCCTGGCTCTCCCGGTCGCGGCGTTTGATGGCTAGTACTTATCAATTAAGTTTAAACTCTTCTCGCAGGTAACTCTTTTCACAGGTCTTGATGCAAAGTACTTTTCCGACTGGCTTTGTTTGGGGCGCGGCTGCGGCTTCCTATCAGATCGAGGGCGCGACGACCCAAGGCGGGCGCGGTGAAAGCATCTGGGATGTATTCTGCCGCGTCAGCGGTAATGTAGTTCATGGTCACACCGGCGACGTCGCGTGCGATCATTACAATCGCTACAAGGGCGACGTTGCCATCATGAAAACGATGGGTCTGGATGCCTACCGCTTCAGTATCGCTTGGCCCCGGGTAATGCCCGATGGTGTGGGAGCCGTCAACGCCGCGGGGCTTGATTTCTATGACGCTCTGGTAGATGAGATACTCGCGGCCGGGATAACGCCATGGGCCACGCTGTTTCATTGGGATTTTCCGCAGGCCCTCTTTAATCGGGGGGGCTGGCTCAACCGTGATAGCCAACACTGGTTCGCGGATTATACCAAGGTCATCATGGATCGCCTCAGCGACCGAGTGACCAACTGGATGACGGTCAACGAGCCGCAAATTTACATTGGGCTTGGGCATTACGATGTTAAGCATGCGCCCGGAATAAAGTATCCTTTCTCGCAGGCTCTGCTGGCGGGGCACCACACGCTGCTGGCACATGGCCGCAGCGTGCAAGTAATCAGGGCCAACGCGAAGAAGCCAGCCACCATTGGGTGGGCACCCATCGGGAAGGTCGAATGCCCGCTGACGGAATCGGCCGCGGACATCGAGGCGGCCCGGGCCTCCTCGTTCGGGTGCGACAAAAACTTCTTTAATAACTCCTGGTTTGGCGACGCGGTCATCTTCGGGAAGTATCCCGAGCAGGGGCTAGAGCTCTATGGGGCGGATGTCCCCAAGGTGCAGCCCGGCGACATGGAGGTAATCTCTCAGAAGGTTGACTTCTACGGATGTAATATTTACAGCGGCGGCCGGGTGAAAGCCGGACCCGACGGGAAGCCGCAGAACGTCTGGCTCGAACCGGGACATGCTCGCAATGCGCTCTCGTGGGCGGTGTATCCTCCGTGCTTGCGTTGGGGCCCGCGCTTCCTGTACGAGCGATACAAGCTTCCTGTAATGATTACTGAGAACGGGATGACCAATCTTGACTGGGTACACAGCGACGGCGCGGTCCATGACCCACAACGGATCGACTTTACCCGCCGGTATCTGATCGAGCTTCGCAAGGCCATTACCGATGGTGCGGACATCCGCGGTTACTTTCATTGGTCGCTCATGGATAACTTTGAATGGGCCGAGGGCTACAAAGACCGGTTCGGCATGATCCATGTTGATTACGAAACCCAGAAGCGCACCCTGAAAGATTCCGGTCACTGGTACGCTGAAGTAATTGCGAGCAACGGTGCGATTTTGGATAGCTCACACGCCGGGCTCGAGCCAAAGTTATACGTCTACGCCTGACGGTTCATCGGGTGGGCCGACCGCGGCCCTAGTTCGTTCCAACTCGCAAGTCCAACTCTTAAGTCCGGCTCGCAAGCCCGGCTCGCGATGCCAGGAAACCCTCACCGGCGACGCCGCGGCCGTAGTGAGCGGGCATAAATCCAGCATTGACGAGCCTTAAGTCCACTCCGAACAAGAGAGTATATTGCGACATAAGCCAACCGCGGCACACGCCCCCAGAACCGCAACGCTCTCAGGCGCATGGGGGCGTGAGTTTAACTCCACGTTGACTCATTCTCAGAGGCCACCGGCCCAAGGTTATATGCGTGCGTACCGGGGTGATCGGGGCGGGTTGGCTCTGGCTCACTCGCTGATCGAGTTGCAAGTTTTTCTGGCGTCCGCAGATCACTTAACTTGAGGTTACTTTTGTGGGGCGGGCACTTTCGAAACTCCGTCGCGTACTGCCAGGCGAGCTGCGAGCTCTGCCCCGCTAGAGAGTGCGCCTTCCATGTAGCCGACGAACTTATAACAACAGTGCTCACCCGCAAAGTGCAGGCGGCCCAAGCCCTTACGCAGCGTGGGCCCCATCGTCGTTACCTGGCCGGGCGCGGGAAACGAATAGCTCCCGCCCACCCATTGATCGCCCGGCCAATCCATGAAGCGGCTTTCGATAAAGTTTTCGCTCATTCCCGGGAAGCGGGCTTCGAGCGCCTTGGCATATGCGGCCTTACGTTCCGCGGGCGCGAGCGCCCTTGCTTCCTCCGCGGCCTTGCCGCCGGAGAAGCATGTTAAACACCTCTCGCCCATCGCGGCGATGATTGCGGCCCTCGCCGCTGCCTGATCGGCCGGTGCTGGTTGCGCTGCGCCGGTCTTCACCTCGGAGGATTCCGCCGCGTCCGCGTCTGATGAGGAGTTCTTCACTTCCTCAGGGGCAAGTTCGGCCTTTTCGCCAGGCCCGGTGGCCAGGGCGCCTTGCCCCTCTGTTGCATCCCAAGTCATCGAGATGAGTTCGTCGGTGAGCGCGTCGGGCGCAAGACCCTGCGAGAGCCAGAAGGCTTGCTTAACCCGCGCCATGTACTTAACATTAACGCCCATTTGCGGCTTGAGTGACTCGGGCAGCCCCGGACGGATTGTAATTTTCTTCCAAACTGTTGGGGGAACCGCGCACACCACGTCGTCGCACTCGATGATGCGACCATCTTTGCAGGTGACGATCATCTTGTCGCTCTTGGCAGCGATCTCGGTAACGGGCAGCCCGAGCACGATCCGATCTGCGGTGATAGCGGCCGCCAGTTGATGGGCGATCTGATCATTGCCGCCATCGCAGCGGTAAACTTCGCTGTCGCTCCAAAACTTCTCCAGGCCGCCCCCCTTAATCATCGCGAGGTTGCCAAGATAACTCTGATTCACAGCATCGACGCCGGCATCAGCGGACAGAGTCAAAGCCAAACCCTGTTTGCCTAGCTCACCCACGCTCAGCGCATCGATCCAAGACTGCAAGTTTCTTTTGTCGAGCGCGGCCGCGTCCTTGGATTTCCAGGGCTCATCGGCGTCGATAGCCTCGGCATCTTTGTTCATGCTCTGGCAGGCCGAGTCGAGCTCTTCATATAGCGCATCCGCCTCGTCATCGCTGAGTGATTTGCCGCCCAAGACGACCGGCGCTGTAAGCGAATCATCCTCGATAATATCGTGAAATCCTAAGCCAAACTTGGTGCTGTAGGCCATCCAGAACGGATGGTTACTCCCGACCAGCTCACCGCCGCCTTCTACATTCTTTCCTGGAACAAACTCGGAGAAGGACTTGTTAAACGAGAGTACCCTTCCACCCACCCGCGAGCGAGCCTCAACGATTGTTACGTCGTAGCCCGCGGCGAGCAGTTCGTGGGCGCAGGCAAGCCCAGCAAAGCCAGCTCCGATGACAACCACCCGCTTGCCGGGCTTGCGACCCGCCATCGAAATGGCACGGGCCGGTCCGCTTAAAAGCAGCGTCGCCGCGGCGGCCGTTCCTGCCAGGAGAATCTCGCGGCGTGAGAAGCGGGTGACTCGCTCTGGTGCGAAGCGACGGATGAGCTGCGAGTGTAATGAGGTATTCATCAAAGAAGTTTCCTTTTCCTTCAAGTAGCCCTGCGGGCGAGATCGCGGAACAAGATGCCAGCGAGCGAAATTGTAAGCATCCCCACGAATGCCCTGATTTTTTAGGTGCGCATCAAGGTGAAGCGCGACTTCACCTGCGAAACCAATCCTTAAAACATCGCGGCACCTTTCGGCACCGCGAAGGTGTATTGTCTGAAACGGCCGGTGCGTCACTTACGCTTTAGCTGGCGGGAAAACCTCGCGGCTCGAGCAACCCGGCCTTGAACTGGCGATTTACTCGTCGTTGATGGGGCCGATACCGATCAGCCAGAGCTTGAAGAAGTTCATGATCTGCTGCTTTGTAAGCTTGTTTGCGTTGAGCTTATACTCGACCTTGCTTGATACCGGTGTGGTTCCGCCGCCACCAAACACGTCGATGTAAGAGACGCGGCCTGTGAGGCATGGAAGCGAGTTATCAACGGCGAAGAAGGCATCTTCCGCAGACATCTTTTCAAACGCGGCGTCTTCGGTGGAGGGCGTCTTGTTCTTCGCTTCGTTAAACCGGAGATTGAAGTCGTAGTGACCTTTGCCGTTGGCTTCGCGATCGGCGTCCTCTACCCACTTGATCGTACCGGTGATTACATCCTCGAACTCCTTGCCGTCCAGCAAGTAACGAACGCGAATTCCATCGGTGATCCAGTTGCCGGTTTCATAATCGTAATCCAACCGGCCAGTGACGGTCGACCGCGGATAGACCTCCGCTGGGCCTTTGGCTAAAACGAGGTTTTCAAAGCGCATGGGGTCTGATCGCTTGACAACAAACGAAACTTCCTTGCCAGCCACTAACCGCTTGTAGGTGTAGGAGGCAAGACCTTCCTTCTTTTCAGCCTTGCCAAACATCACACCGCCAAACTTTTCCTCAAAGGCTTGAGCCTTGCCCACCGAATCCACCTGGATGCGCAGAGGACTCTCCTTCGCAGCGCCGCCTGCGAGATCGAAAGCACCGTTCGTGAGATCTACGGGTACCGTGCCCACCCACTTGCCCACGACCTTCTTTTGCTTCAAGTCTTTGGGGTTTAGCACCGCGAGATCCACCGAGTAGCTCAACAGAGCGTCTTGCTTCTTACGTTGCAGCATCTTCGAGTACAGATTGGGCTGACGCGTGATTTCGCCGGTGAAGTTGGTGGTCTTTGCAACATTTATATTGAACTTATATTTATCCTTGACGTTCAACGCCGCCGACCCTTCCTTCAGGTCGCCGGAAGTATCTCGCCTGACACGGGTCTGGAAATCGATATCCATCGTCCCGGCGATCACATCATCTTCAGTGATGGGTTCACTTTGCGCAACTGCCTGCATGGGAGCGAGCGAGCTCACGGCGAGGAACGCGCACGCGACCAACGCGGCGACAGAAGAGAACAGTGTTTTTTTCAACATCAAAAACTCCTTAAGGTACACAACCAACCAAGCGCGACTGCATTTAACCGCGCCCGAAACAATACGCATCACGATACGCCGACGATAACTCTCGCCCGCCCCCGCTCTGATGTGCAACCAGACCGTACTCCGCCCTCACATTACAACCAAACAGTGTAAGACATCACACGCCGCAGGTTCGGTAGGCGGTGCCGACCGACGGGCATCCATCCAGATCCCCTCTTGTGATCGGAAGGCAGGCTGCCGCGTTTCATCGCGAGTTCTCTGCGAAGGAAAGCGGGGCTTGTGAAGGCAGCTAATCATCCTTTGGCGAGCGATCCGGCGCGCGACTCTCTGTCGGACCATCAACGCCATCTCGCGCCTCATCGTCCTCGGAAATCGGCTCAACCACCGCCGTTTGGGCCCACTCATCGCCTCGATGACGGCGAGTCACTGTTGCCAGCCCTGCGAGGGCGACCAGAGGCGCAAGCCACTTAATGCAGTTGCGCACGAGGGCGGCTGTGATGGTGGGTTTGGCAGGCAGATCTGCCGCGTGCGAGGGGGTAACCTCAGTAGATCTCTGAGTTTCGCGCGGTCGTACGCCTCGAACAGAAACAACCCGCAACCCCGTAAGAAGCTTTCCGAGCGTGCGGCCGAAGAAAGCTTCGCTCAAGGTGCCCAGGCCTATGAGCAGCAAAAGAAGAGTGACCAGCACCCAGAGACTGTCGGGAGTGCCCCACCACTGCGCGGTCCAAAGCGTCCGCACGGGGAGGCGCCACAGACCGGTGCCGATAACGCTCGCAAGAAGCACATCCGCTGCGCCTGCGATCAAGCGGACAAGGGGATCTGCGAGTGAGGTCGAGGCTGGCAAATGAAAATTGAAGCGCTGTAAGCCTGGCGGACGCAGGAGAAACACCGCGACAGCGCCCACGATCAGGAGCGCGAAGATAAACATTACACGGTAGTCCGCGCCCAAAACTGGGCTAGGAGCCTCCAAGCGTTCCTGGAAGTGCAAGCGACCAGTTGCGATTGAAACTTCGGTGAGCAATCGGCCCCCACCGATGATCAACGCAGACCTGGGCCCCGCTGGCGGGCCGAATAGAAGCACATTGGTTGCCGAGGCATCGTCGACTGATCCGCAGAGCGCAATGCCACTAACATCCGCGGCAACACCGCCGGGCTTCCCATCCGGCGAAGGGGTGACCGGAAAGATAATATTACGAATCATTCGCGGCCGAAGCGTGTACTCATCGACGGAATCGGAGGTGGCCACTCCACCTTCACTGGCGACCCAGCTCAGCGAGAAGAGTCGCGATTGATGCGGCTGAGAGGGTGCTGTTGCGAATAACGACCCGTCGGGCCCTCCGAGTAGCTCAAGACGCTTGGATTCGTCGCCCGGAAAAAGCTCCGCTAAGTCAAGCATCCCTCGCCGCCACGTCGCCCAGTCGGTCTGCAACTCTTCGGTTTCGCTTGCTTTGGCTCCTAACACAGTCACTGGCCTAGACCCTAACGATTGCCCGCAGGAACTGTTCGCGCGCGAGTAACCCGCTCGCCACCAGCGCTGCACGCCCGAAGACTCTTCAGCCACGATGAGCAACCCTGCCGAGCCCCACGCCAAACCTACATCATTAATTATCTTCCATTTAACGGGCATCGAAACGCGGTTGCCGTTTCGCTCCATGACCGAGCGCGAGTACTCATCCAGCTCGAGGGGCAATGCCATCCGCATCCACGTAGCGCGGGGGGTGTCGACGCATAGGCGATAAAGCGCTAGCACCGTCGGGTCGGCATCGCCGTCGCGTAGCCCGTGCAACAGCACCCACATAGCACCTTGCGTACCCACCGAGTGAAGCAACTGGCCGTCGCCGCGTAACGAGGGCTCTGCATCAAACCCGCCGGTGGGACGGGTCACCCAGCGGTCGGTGGCAGGGGAGTTTGCCGATGCGGGGTTCGCAACCACAGAGAGCGACACAACCTCACGCGGGCCGGGCGGCGGAACCTGCGGCGAATCGTCAAAAATAATAAACAACCGATCACCGACCGCGGCGATGCCGGAAGGGAGCTGCGCCACATCCCCGGCCAATCGCACGCTGCCCGGGCGTACGCCACCCGAGGAAAATCCGCCTCTTGGCGGGATGTGCCAGATGATGGCACCTCGCTGTTGTTTGCCCCTCGGATCGGCGGTCAAAGCCCAGCCGTGTCCCGGCTCGCTCCCCAGAAGGCCGAGCCCCTCATCAACATTTAAGGGGGAAGCTGATCCATCGGCCGAGGGACTCACGTTGCCTCGCGCGTATTCCGCGGCCTTTGCGGAGTATGCTGTCAGAACGTCGCCGCCTTGCTTCGCCGTAGCGAACGCGGCGAACGTCGGGATCGCGGCGAGCAGGAGCCGCAATATTAACGTAACTTGGCTTGAAGTTGTCTGGGCGAGCGGCCACATAACTAGTTTTTCGGGACGGGTTTGCCCGGTGTCTTCACAGTTTCCGCTGGCTTTGACGGCTCGGACAAGGGCGGCTGCGATCGCCGCGGGGGCTCCGGTGGTGATAAACTCTTTCGGGGTGAAGTCGGCGGTTCGGGGGTTGGATCAACTGCAGGCACTCGCGAGGCGGGGCGAACCGGTGTACCCGGAGCAGCAAGGACCTTCGGGAGAGCAGCGGCGCGTTTAGCTTCGGCGTCCTTTGCTGCCTCTAGCAATGCCTTCTCTCGAGCTTTGAGGGCCTCGCTGGCGCGGCGATCCTCAGCTTGCTGGGCTTCGAGCTGAGAATTGCGCCTTAACTTCACCTCGTCATGATCGATAAAGTTCTTGATCGAATAGGCTTCGATGAGGGCGGTCACGTCGAAGGCCTTAGGACGAACCTTAAGCGGGATGCGCGGGTCGGCGAGCACCATCAAGACGCGCGTGGTATTCGCTGGGATACTCAGCTCGACCTTTGTTGCAATCGGCACGCCGCTGCCCGGCTTGCCCTCGATTGCCGCCGGGGCAAATCGCGAGAGCACGGAGCCAACTGCAAGTGCTCCGCGTTCGTCGAGCAGATCAATGCGGCTTGGTTCGTACGTCACGGGATCTAAAGTAAACTTACGTGTTCCCCAGCGGCTGGCAGCGGTGACTTCTAGTAGTCGGCCATCCTTGGACCAACGTACAGCCGGGGCCTGCAACGGTGGGCTTTTGGCATCGCGCAGCGCGACTACCGGGCTTGATGGGAGGGGAAGCACACCAAGCAACTCGATAAACTCGAGTGGATGCACCGGCAGGCCGAAATCCGCCGCGTCGCGTGGTGTGGCGTTGCGATGCGTCCCCACGATAGCAGTAGGCTCCTTGCCAGCCATGTCAAACCACCAATACGAGCGTTCATCACAGCCTAGGTAGGCAACGTTTTGACCGACCTTATCGAGGCGCAAAGCGACGCGCTGGGGCCTAACAATACTTAAGTTGCCCTCAAGTTGATCTCGCGTGCGGCCGGTGACGGCTCCCGACTCGTCGCGTGCCTCCGCCTCGATGATCACCGAAATCTGGGATGTCAGCCGCTCGGCACCGGCAACGCGTGCGTTGTAACCGCTCGCCACTGTCGCGTACGAAGGCGTGGCACGCGTCGCGGCTGCTCCACCATCGGTAATTTTGTCTGCGGATCCGCACCCGACAGCCTGAATCATCGCGCTGGCCACGAATCCTGCCAATGCGCCTGCAACCGAGCGAGCCCGCCCCGCAGTTTGAAAGTAACACTTATTCACGTGGCCGCCTCGCCTTCATCGTCTGTTGCGATTAACTGGCCCACCTGCTCAATAACTTCCGCGATTGCGGATTCATCCAACCCAGGATCTATTACGATCAGCGCCGGGAGCTGGGCGGTAGCGCCCTTTGGGAGCACCATCATCGTCGCGGGTTGGTCGGCGGTTCGGAGCTTTGTACCGATTACGCGGAGCAATCGCCGCCGCACGAGCAAAAGTGCAAGAACATAACGGAACGCCAACTGCTTTGGCTGATCTGCCGCGCCAAGCTGCTCGAAAAGATCCACCAGTTCGTCGTCGCTCAGCAGTTGTTTCTGCGGTGTTGGATGCTCTATGAAGGAGGCTCGCCAGACACCGAAGAACCGAGCAGTACGAATCGCTGGCGGGTGCGTCTGCTTCTGCTTCCACGCCTCAACAGAAAAATCCATCCGCTCAAAGAGTGCGGCGGCCTTTTCACCCGGCGACGTATCTCGCTCAACCAGTGTCGCTACATAACGTTCACCCGCACTAAAAGCGCGGCCTGTGACCGCGCAATGGCCGGTGCTGCGTGCGACAGAATAGGAAGTTCCGGAGATCGACATGGTTGACGCAAGGGTAGGTGTAGTGGATGAGCAAGCCGCAAACCACGCTGCATTTGCAAGCCCAGTCGCTGCGAGTCTACACCGCGCCCATCCCCCGCACCCGATTCATACGCCCCTGCGTGCCGCCTGCGTCAATGCAAATCCCAGGGTCGGTTGGATGGTTCCTTGCAAGCGAAGACCGTTTAGCAGCGTGGTGACAACTGTTCCGGGAGCCAGATGGGCAAACTTGATCTGCGCAAAGGCGACGGGTGAAGATGAAAGCGAGGGCGAGAGCGCGGAGCTTGTAACCTGCCCGATGATCTCTTCGCCACCCGCTAATGTAATTTCAGCTCCGGTAACGGGCTGAAGGGAAAACCCAGAAGTCTCGTCGGGCTTACTCTCAAACTTAATTGCAACTAGCACCTGCTTGGGGTGGCCCCTTGCCTGAATGCGGGCGACGATTTCCTGTCCTAGATAACAGCCCTTCTTAAACGAAACTCGGTCGTCGAGCACGCCGGTTTCCGCAGGCAGCGAGTCGGGGCCGAAGTCAAGATTGTAAATGGGCGTTCCGGCTTCGATCCGTGCGATGTTGTAAGCGTGCCAGCCGATGGGCCTCAGGGCGGTTCGCTTGGCCAGCTCCGACCGGCTCTGCTCCGGTAGGACGCTGCTCGAAAGATTACCATGCGAGGCATCATGCCCGCTCTCTACCAATCGCTGATAGACGGTGAGGGCGTGTTTAGTCGGTACGATGAGTTCAAGGCCCGGCCTGCCGCACTGATCTTCACGATAAATAACGGTTTCCGCGTCGAAGAGTCGGACGACGCACGCGCGGTCAGGATGCAACTCGGAAAACGCCGGCCCGGAAGCGTCCGCGCCCTGCGCGCTGTGGGCCAGCCCCATAACAAGCTCGGCCGCCGTCGGCCCGATCAGCGAAATCCTGTGGGTGGAAGCCGACCAGTCAGCGATCGTAACATCTTCAGTAATGATGTACTTGGTAAGTGATTCAACCGTACGTTCCGCAGCGTGGATATCCAGCTCGAGGAGTGTTCGGGTGGGAAGATCTATTATTCGTAGATCGGCGTCGATTCTGCCTTTACCGTTAAGCCAGAACGAGCGACGCACGCGGAATGGCGCCAGGCCCTTGAGTTCCTGCGTCACCATGCGATTTAAGAAGTCGATGCGGTCTTTCCCGCTTACGGCGATGATCGCGCGGTGAGGGCAGTCTAAGAGGCCGCACCGCTTACGAATCGCGGCGTACTCAAGCTCAACTTGACCATAAGTTTCAACTACCTCAACCGAGCCAGCGGGGTGATCCGCCGGCCCATAAGTAAGTAACGAGGCTTCCGCCTCCTGATGCAACCGACGCATAGGGCTTTGTCGCGACATAGATGCTTATTCTATGTCGGCTGCGCGCCGACCAAGCCCCGGCGTGGCTAAACGTTGAAATACTTCGCGTCCGGGTGATGAACAATCATCGCGCTGGTCGATTGCTCCGGGTCTATCTGATAGTTCTCGCTGAGCACGCAGCCTATTCGCCCCGGCTCAAGCAAGGCGAACAGCTTCTCCTGGTCGGCCAGGTTAGGGCAGGCGGGGTATCCGAAGGAATAGCGACTCCCGCGATAGTGCTGTGTGAACAAGTCGCGGATTGCGGGCGAATCATCGCCGCCGATGCCCAGCTCTTGCCGCATCCGCTTATGCCACATTTCCGCCAGAGCCTCGGCCGTTTCAACTCCTAAACCGTGGAGATAGAGATAGTTGACATAATCATTGCGCTTGAAGAGCTCTTGCGCGGCCTCACTCGCCCGGCTTCCCACCGTCACACAATGCAAGCCCAGCACATCGCGCTTGCCGGACTCTTCAGGAAGGAAATAATCCGAGATGCAGAGCCGACGCTTGTCGGCCTGGCGAGGAAAGGTAAATACCATTCGCTCGCGGCCCGTCGTGCCATCGCCTTCCCACACTACGAGATCATCGCCGCGGCTGTTGCAGGGAAAATATCCGTACACGACGCCCGGTTGCAGAATGCCGTTCCGCTTGCTGGACTGCTTCAGATCCTCAAAGATTTTGTTAATCTTGTCTTCGAGCAGTGCATCGTATTCTGCATCGCTGAGCGCACCTTTTTTCACCTGCCATTGACCTCTGAAGAGCGCGGTGGTATTAATAAAGGGATATATCGCGTCTAGGTCTATCCCGCTCACCACCCGCGAACCCCAAAACGGAGGAGTTGGGATGGAAGCTGCGGGAGTAATGGTGGAACGGCGTTCGCCCGGCTGGAAGGCCGCCGGAGCTTCGGGCGATTGGGCCGCCGCGAGCTTTGCAATACGCGTCTGATTTATTAACTGTTCAGCATTGGAACGCTTGGCAAGACGGTCCTCGATTTCGCTATCCAATAGCGCGGTCTGCGAGGTCGTCAGTAAATCCATCGTTCGCAGGCCGTCGAACGCGTCGCGTCCGTAGAAGACTTTTCCTTTGTACACGGTGCGCAGGTGGCCCTCGCAGTAATGCCGGGTGAGCGCAGCCCCGCCGAGCAGAACAGGGACATCGATCCCCAGAGTATTAAGCTCTTTGAGGTTCTCCTCCATCACGTTCACGGATTTTACCAGCAGCCCGGAGAGGCCGATGGCGCTGGATTTATGTTCGTGCCATGCCGCCACGATCTCCGGCAGCGACTTCTTGATGCCGATATTATGAACGGTGTAACCGTTGTTCGACAAAATAATATCAACCAGGTTCTTGCCGATATCGTGAACGTCGCCCTTCACGGTGGCCAGAACGATCGAGCCCTTGGTGGTGCCCGCTTTGCGCTCCAACTTGGGCTCAAGGATTGAGACAGCCAGCTTCATCACTTCGGCCGATTGTAACACGAATGGTAACTGCATCTGGCCCGAGCCGAAGAGCTCGCCCACGGTTTTCATACCGTCGAGTAAATGATCGTTAATAATATCAAGCGGAGGATACTTTAACATCGCCTCGTCAAGGGTGACGGTGATTCCTTCCTTCTCGCCATCAATGATGTGGCCCCGTAGCCGCGCCTCAAGCGTTGTTGACTTCTTTTCCTTCACCGCCGTGGTCGCCTGAACATCCTTGAACAGATCAATAAATGCGTTCAGCGGATCAAACCCCGCTCGCCGGCGATCATAAATCAGCTCCATCGCGGCGGCCCATTGGGCATCATCGATCTTGTTTCGCGGGAGGATTTTGCTGAAATGGATAATCGCGCTCGTGAGCCCAGCCTCACGCAGCTCGTGAAGGAAGGCCGAGTTCAGCACCACACGCGCCGCCACATTAAGCCCGAAGGAAACATTTGACAATCCCACCGTGGTCTGGCACAACGGCATCGCCGCGGAGATCGCCCGCACGCCTTCGATCGTTTCGAGCGCGCTTCTTCGATCGCTCTCCATGCCCGTTGAGATCGGGAGAACGAGCGGATCAAACATAAGGTCGCTCGGGGCGAGCCCGTGTACACTCTGCGCTCGTTCCAGGGCGCGCTGCGCAATCGCCAGCTTCCGCTCCCGTGTCCGGGCCATGCTGTTCTCTTTGTCTTCGTCGATGCTCCCCACTACCAGAGCGGCGCCGAAGGTGCAGGCCATCTCGCAGAAGGCATCAAACTTTTCAGTGCCGTCCTCAAAGTTGGCGGAGTTAATTATACATTTGCCTGGCGCGTGTAGTAATCCCGCTTCGATGGTTTTAAGCTGCGTTGAGTCCAGCATGAGCGGCACGTTTACCTGCCGAACCACCCGCCGAACGACCTCGGCCATATCCGCCGCGTTGTCGCGGCCTGCGTAGTCCACGTTAATATCGAGCACGTGAGCGCCATCGTGTCGTACCTGCTCGCGTGCCAATGAAACCATGCCATCCCAATCGTCGCTCTCGAGTAACCGCTTGAAGGCGCGGCTCCCGCTGGAGTTCATCCGCTCGCCGATGATGAGTATTGAGTTATCTTGCCGCAACTCCTGCGGTGAATATAGCGACGTAACACTGGGCGGAAAATCGATGACCGGGGCCATAACCTGCAGGCTCGCGGCATTCGCCTCAGGAGTGTGTAAGCCGGAATCGCCGCCGCCGTGGCTTGCTACAACTTGCGTGCGCGCCCCGCGCTTGCGGAGCGATTCAACGACTTCAGAAAGCACGGCGATGTGCGCCGGCAAGGTGCCGCAACAACCTCCAACGATCCCAACGCCATCTCGCTCAATAAACTTCTCGATCGCGCTCGCAAAAGGCTGTGGTGTGAGTGGATACTCGGTTCTTCCACTCACCAGAACGGGCAGGCCCGCGTTGGGAATCACGGAGACCCGCCGTTCACGCACCGGACCGAAGGCTCCCCCTAGCCCACTTGAGCGGGCCCAGGTTTTACCGAGGTACTGAACGTGCTCGCTCATCTCCGTCGGGCCGGTGGCGCAGTTAAGCCCAAGCGAAACGATCGGGTATTGCGCGAGCGCGTGCGCAGCCGCGGCGATCTCCGTTCCCAAGAGCATCGTCCCGGTGGTCTCGATCGTAACGGAAACCATAATTGGCACGTCCAGCGGACCTTTGCCCACCTCGGCCAGTGCATGAAGCACAGCATTGATCGCGCACTTTACCTGAAGCAGATCTTGACAGGTCTCGATGATAAACACATCGATTCCCCCTGCCAGCAACCCGCGCGCCTGCTCGACGTAACTCTCGAACATCTCCGCCCATGTGGTGTTGCCAAGCGTAATCAGCTTGGTGCCCGGCCCCATCGAGCCGGCTACGAACCGCGGTTTATCCGCGGTTGAAAACTCGGCGCAGGCCGCGCGGGCCACCTCCGCGGCGAGTTTATTAAGCTCAAAGGTTCGTGGCGTAAGCCCGAACTCGCCAAGCACCAGCTTGTTCGAGCCGAACGTGTCGGTCTCCACGACATCCGCCCCGACTCGGAGAAACGACTTGTGAATCTCACCAATTACATCTGGGCGCGTTGCCACCAGGATATCTGTGCAGTTCTCGCAACCGCAGTAGTCGGTGTGGACGTCCAAATCCCATCCGTAGATGGAAGTACCCATCGCACCGTCGAAGATGAGAACCCGCTCGGACAACGCTTGCAAAAAACGGCTGGTCATAGAGAGAGAGTACTTTAGCCTTATATCCGGATTAACGCATGAAACACTTCTAGCTAGTTATCGGTCAGCCCGTCAGATCGCTCCGAGATCTTGATACTATTTTGCACATGCCCGCCATCTACCCCTTTAAAGCCCTTGAGTTCCGCGCTGAAAACGGCGACCTCAGCACCCTCATTGCCCCGCCATACGACGTGCTCGATGCCAAGGGAAAGTCCAAACTACTTGAAGCCAACCCCAGCAATATCGTCGCCATTGACCTTCCTCACACTCCAGCAAAGGAACTTGGCCCCGCCGCGGCGTACGAAAACGCCGCGGTGACCCTCCAGGCCTTGACTGCCCAATCGGTCCTTGCCCAGAACCAAACGCCATCCATATATGCGTATCGGCAAACGATCGGTTCCGGAAAAGCGGCTTCGTCGCGATCCGGGATGGCGGTGTGCGTCGATGCGGTTTCGTTCGGTCCACGTATGGGTGGGGGAGTGCTGCCTCATGAGGAGACTTTCAGCGGCCCCAAGGAAGACAGGCTCGCGCTCATGCGAGCCACGAACACTCAGCTGTCGCCGATCTTCGGGCTTCACGCCGACGAAGGAGGGGCGGCCACGCGAATCGTGAGCGGCGTGATCGCAGCGCGACCTCCGGATTTCCGAGCCACCATGGCTGATGGAGTTCTGCACGAGGTTTGGAGGGTTTCCGACGAAGGCGTGATCCGAGCCTACCAAGCCGCCCTTGCGGGCGAAGACATCTTCATCGCCGATGGGCACCATCGTTACTCTACGGGATTAACTTATCTTGCCGAGCTAGAGAAGGCGGGCGACGTTCCGCCCCAGCACCCCGCCCGAAAGAGCATGATGGTGCTGGTGGGAATGTCTGACCCTGGACTGATCATCTGGCCGACCCACCGGGTACTGGGTGCGATGAAACACTACACGATCGATTCGTTCTTGAAACTTGCCGCGGAGGAACTTCACATCGAGATCGTGGAAGGAGACCTCTCCAAGCTCAACTCTCAGTTGGAGGCGCGTGATGATTTGGGAGAGATGCGCTTTGGTCTTTTCGACTTCGCCACCAAGCGCGGGTTTGTTGCACGCCCGGCGCAGGCTGATCCGCTGCTTGCTCGGTTTCCTGAGCGGCCCAAGGCGTGGCGAGAACTGGTGGTTGCTTATATTCAGTATGTGCTGGTGGAACAGTTGGCCCAGCCGCTGATGAACGGGGGCGAAAAGATCTCGTGGGCGTTCCCGCACACGATAGCAGAAGTCGAGGCGATCGGGAGCGGTGCAGAAACCGGCGCTGGGGGTGGAAGCGGCTTCGCGCAGCTCGCCGTGATCGTGCGGCCGACACCGCTCTCTGCGGTCAGAGATGTAAGCCGAGCCAACGAGCTCATGCCTCAGAAAAGCACTTTCTTTTACCCCAAGCTGGCGACCGGACTATTCATGTATCCGTTAACGTAACATCTCTTCAATGTCTCGTTCACACCAAGGAGCCCGAGGAAGTGGCGCTGATACTTGCCGGAATAGATGAAGCAGGTTACGGCCCCACCTTGGGCCCGTTGTGCGTCGGCCTCGCCGTATTCCGGATGGATATTGCAACGGGCGAGGGTGTGCCGGACCTTTGGACCTGTTTGGAGCGAGTTGTTTGCCGCGAACCGGGGCGGGGCGGGAAGAGAGATTCTAAGGGTCGAATAGCAGTTGGCGACAGCAAGGAACTTAAGTTATCCAATAGTGCCAAGACAGTTCACCCGCTCATCCATCTGGAGCGTGCTGTGCTTGCATTTGCCTCAGCGCTGGGCGGATTAGAAGCACCACCACCCCACGACATCGCGCTCCTTTCGCTTCTGGGCTCGACTCTCGGGAAGACTGAAGCCGAAGCGGGTTGGCACCCTTCCGGTCAAACGGTCGCTGCCCGCCATCATCACACCTGCTACGGCGGCGAGCCCATTTCGCTTCCGCTGGCGCAGTCGCTCGGCGAGCTGGCGATAGCCTGTTCGATACTCCGTGGAGGGCTTCATGGCGCGGGCGTGAGCATCGAACGTCTGGAAGCGATTACAATGGGCGAGCGCGATTATAACGCTATCGTAAGTGAAACTCAGAATAAGAGCGAGACAACCATCGCGGCATTTGGCACGCACTTACGATCTGTCTGGCGGCACTGCTGCAACCCCTGCGAGCACCAGTCTGACTCGCCGGCCCACCGGGTTGGGGTAGTTTGCGATCGCCTTGGCGGCCGCGCTTCCTATACCGCGATGCTCGAGCGTGAACTCAAGGACGCTTGTGTAGAAGTCGTGGAAGAGAGCGACCGTCGCAGTCGTTATATTATCACCGCAAAGCCCAACTGCCCGCCTCGTCGGATGGGGGTTTGTTTTTTGACCGAGAGTGAACGGTCGCACTTGCCCGTTGCGCTGGCAAGTATGACGGCTAAGTATGTGCGTGAACTGGCGATGCTCCGATTCAACCGGCACTGGAGCTCGCTTTATCGAGAAGTCAACGGAAAGGACATTGCGCCCACCGCCGGATACGCGACCGACGCCCGAAGGTGGTTGCACGAGATCGGTGCCGATGTTCTCGGAAAATCCGATCGCGATGCGTTGGTGCGGATCGCGTAACCCAACCAAAGTGTTAAGGGACCGTAAACTCGGCTGCGCAGCCCGCGTACGCTCTGGTATGCTCTGGTATGCTCACTGCGATTAATCATGCAATATAAGTCAGATGCACAGTATCTTCACGCCGCGGCGAGGCTTGCGCTCCGGGGGTGGGGACGCGTTGAGCCCAACCCGCTGGTCGGCTGCGTTATCGTGGATACTGCGGGAAACATCATCGGACGCGGGCACCATACACACTTCGGCGGGCCACATGCCGAGGCCGCGGCTCTTCGCGACCTTTCACTCAGCCAGACCGCTGGCGCAACCGTTTATGTTACATTAGAACCGTGCAACGCTCACGGCTCAAATCCCCCCTGCGCGCAGGCCCTCATCGACGCGCGGGTCGGCAGAGTGGTGTACGCCGCGACCGATCCAAATCCACTCAAGCAAGGTGGTGCCGCGACGCTTATCGCTGCGGGTATCCCGGCAACGCTGTGCAGGCAAAGTGCGCTCGCCAGCGGGCTGAGCGATCCATTCCGCAAACGAATCACTAGCGGTCTCCCTTGGACGATAGCCAAGTGGGCCCAGACTATCGACGGACGAATCGCGACGCGAACGGGTGAGAGCAAGTGGATCAGTAATGAATTATCACGGCGGCGGGTGCATCAGTTACGGGGGCGGGTGGATGCCATCCTAACCGGAATCGGAACGGTCCTTGCAGACGATCCGCTGCTTACTCCCCGCGGCGTCCATGCCCGCAAAATCCCCATGCGGGTTGTCGTCGATTCAGACCTTGAAACCCCGCCGACCTCCAAGATCGTAACCACAGCCTCGCAAACTCCAACATTGCTCGCCTGCGACGAGCTTCTCGTACAGTCCTCGCTCGCTGATTCTCGCAAGGCGGCATTGCTGGCCCAACATGTCCGGTTGGTCCCCGGTAAGCGTGACGCGGCTGGCCACCGGCTGGACCTTCGCACGCTACTTCACGATCTCCACACGCACTGGCGCATTAACACCCTCATGGTTGAGGCTGGCCCGGGGCTGCTGGGATCGCTCTTTGAGGACGATCTAGTGGACGAGGCCGTGGTATACATCGCTCCGCTTTTGTTGGGCGATGAACTTGCAAAGTCGGTGGCCGTCGGACGTTTAGCAGCCTCGCTATCGGCGGCTCGTAAATACAAGGTTTGGCGAGTCAAACAACTAGGCGATGATCTTGAAGTAACCTATCGTCGGGTGCAGCCGGCGGGCCTGACTGCAACGTAACTATTAGCCGGACTACTTCGAGGGCCGGTGAGAGTCCGCTGTAAGCCCGCGGAGTAAGCCGGGACGACGATCATAACCCGCCTGTCCCGGTTGGATCCCATCGACCTCTGGTGCTCGCCAGATAAGCATCGCTGCACCCGCCAATCCCATCAGCACCCCCGAGGCGGTTAGCGCAATCCGAGTGCCGCTCGATTCATCACCAGAGGATGCAAAGCGCCCGGCAAGATACCCGGTTACAACCGGTCCGACCGCCATCGCGCCGAACACCGCGGTGTTGCAGACCGCCAACACCCGCCCGCGCAGCCGATCGGGGACGAGTAACTGCATCGCCGCGAAGCTGCTATTGAAACTAATTAGCCACCCTCCACCCGCCAGAATAAGACACGGCACGCCGATCACCGGGTTACTGGTCGCGCCGAAACCCGCGATGGCAATGCCGGAAATAAGTATCGATACCGGTATCAGATGGTGCTTAGGATACCACTTGGGCATGGCCCGCATCACCATGACCCCCAGCACAGCCCCTACACCCATGCAGGCTAAGAGCACACCATAACGAAACTCCTGCTGACTTTTTCCCATCGTTCGGGTGTAATAGACCACACTGATGAACAGCGGGAGCATCCTCTGGAGCGGGGCCGCGAACAGGCCGAAGATCGTCATCGCGATGAAGGCCGCACGCGGGCCCACACCGCCCAAGGTAAACCGCAAGCCTTCTAAAGTTTCTTTAAACACCGACGTCTTCTGCTCGCGTTGGGGCGCGGGCGCATCGGGGGTCTTCCACACCGCAAACATCACAGCAATAAAACTTATGGTATTAGCAAGGAAAAGAACCTGAGTTCCACCGTAACCCATCAGCACGCCAGCGATTGCCGGGCCGATCACGCGCGCGATGTTAAACTGCAAACCCATCATCACCATTGCTTCGTGTAGTTCCTCACGCGGTACGAGCCGGGGGGTAAGCACCTGCCATGCCGGGAAGTTGAACGCCATCACCACACCCATCAGAGATGTAAGCACCATCAGCGCCGTCAGATTCACCCAGTTGGCGTAGGCCATAACCGTAAGCGCCATGGCAATGAGCATCATCATGGCCTGTGTCACTAGCAGCAAGGTTCGCCGATTCACGCGATCGGCCAGCACTCCGGCCGGGATGCCAAGTACCATCATCGGGAGAAGCTGCGCCGCCGCGTGTAATCCGAGCCATTTAGCTGGCTGATCAGTAATCGTATTGATTATCCAGGAAATTCCCACAAACTCCATCCACCCACCGATGCTGCTGGTGAACGCTCCAAGCCACACAGTGCGGAAGTGCGGTCGCCGCAGCGGGTTTGGGCGTTTACTCTGTTCCGCGCCCTGAGTAGCATCGGCCGTGTTCTCCGGCCCATTTGACTCACTTTCCGCCGACGCGGCGTCCGCGTTCACCGAACGCGCATCGCGTGGAGGCTGCAACTGCCGCGAGGTTTCAGAATCAACTTGGTCCATGGGTTAGCGCGAATCCGCGTGCTTTGCGGGGCGGGGTGCTCGCCGCAAGAAGACTACCAGTAACTTGTTCTTCTACGAACTATCTATTTATAGGTCGGGCGATGCTGTCCGCCGCTCGCCTTCAACGCGCTACCGCAACCGGGCTTACGTAGCCCTTTGCGTTATAACTTCTCACTCCAAAGAACACGTTATCTTTGTTGATAGGAAGCGTTACTTCGCGCCTCTCCTTAACATTCACCGAGTGCATCCACTGCCAATCCGTGGTCAACCTCCATACAACTTCGTACCCCTCAACACCCCCGCCCGATGGGGCATCCCAAGACAACTTGGAGTTAGGATCGAGCTGATCGGCATGTAACTTTACATTCGACGGCGTATCGGGCGCGTTGCTCAGATGAACCAGCGTCGCCAGATTAAGTCGGGCGACGTTGGCGACATAAGTTTCATCCACAAATGACGCGACATCGCCGTAGGGCTTGCCCTCGCGCGGCACAATATTTGCGTGCTGACGCGAATAATCCTCATTTAACGCCGAAAATCGGACCGCCGCGAACCCGGCCTCATTGAAAGCGCTGTGATCGCCCCCGCGTAGAAAGCGATCCGGGCGCATCACCAACATCGGACGCAGTGCGAGTTGTTCCCGATCCGCAACGTAAGCCACGAACCTCGCAATCTGTCTGCTTAATGAATCGCCCTCCGAAGAGAGCTGCCGCATCTTCGCCCGCTGCTCCGCCGTGTCACTCCGCGGCGTCCCTTCAGAAAAGACCCGCACTGTTGTTCGTGCCTCAGGGCCTCTGGCGGCCGCACGTAGATCAGGCGAAACCGCCATGCCTTCGGGCCAGCCCGACGCGTCGTCCGGCCGCTCTGTAGGATCCCCGACGATATCGTTATTAAGCACCGCGCGGATAGAAAGCCCGCTCCGAGCCGCCGCGGCGTCGGCGTGCGCTTTGGCACCCAGCAGCCCCTGCTCTTCGCCAGATGTAAATAAAAATACAACCGTGCTATCGAGCGGCTTGGCCGCAACTATCCTCGCAAGCTCCATCGCTACCGCTACGCCGGAAGCATTGTCATTAGCCCCGGGCGCCTCCCCCGTCGCGTCGAGCACTTCGCCGTTTCGGCTATCGTAATGTGCTACAACGTAATACGCACGCGATTTGGCCGCCTCACCTACTCCCTGCACCGTGTGTACCACGTTAACGATGCGCGCACCCGTGGGCACCCGCACGCTCGGAGGCACATTAAACTCTTCGAGTTGGGTTTGCGTCCCATCGCTGCGGAGTTGGTCTGCGATCCAGTTCCGCGCCGCGCCGATGCCCCGCGTCTGGCTTTGCGTGCCTGAGAGCGTGTGCCGCGTGCCAAAGTCGCACAAAGACCGCACGCAGCTACTCATCCGAGCCGGTTCGACGCTGACGAGCCACGGCCCCGCAAGCATCGGTCGTTCGCTCACCGGCTTGCCAGCCGGTTCTCCCGCCAAGGTGCCCGTTGCGAGCGTTAGAATCGTGTACAAGTACTCAGGAAGGGTCAACTTCATCCCAGATCGTTGGCAGCGCGCCGCGCGCTCGCCCCCTTGGCGAATACTACCCTTGACAGGCAACCAAAGTACTGACCGACCTCTTCCCCTGACTTGCCCTCACTCCCGCCAGCAACGCATGACGCAAACTCCTCCTGATCGTTCGCACATCGCTACCGAACGCCGCAACCCGCGGACGATGAACCTCCACCAACTCAGCATCGAGGCGTGCGTAGAAAGACTTAGTACCGAAGACCGGCACGCGTTTGATGCCGTCAAGCGTGCCCGCGGCCGGATCACCCGATTCATCGAAGCCGTTGAGCCTCACTTTCTAGAAGGTGGCCGGCTGATTTATGTTGGCGCGGGCACGTCCGGTCGGCTAGGAGTCTTGGATGCCAGCGAAGCTCCACCCACTTTTCAACTTCCGCCGGGCCGAATCGTCGGGCTGATCGCGGGCGGTGATGCGTCGCTCCGCACCAGTAGTGAAGGAAAAGAGGATGACTTCGAGGGTGCCTGGGCCGAACTGGAATCGCTGCGGCTTACCCAGCGCGACACTCTTCTTGCCATCGCCGCGGGCGGCACCACTCCTTTTGCTCTAGGGGCCCTTGCCTTCGCCAAGCGTAACCCAGCTCCCGCGTTAACCGGCCTGCTCTGCTGCGCCACGATCGAGCCCCCTCCCCACTGCGATCACCTGATCATGCTGCGCACGGGTCCGGAGGCACTCACGGGCTCCACGCGTCTCAAAGCTGGCACCGCCACTAAACTTGTACTTAACATTATATCAACCACGCTGATGATACGAGAAGGCCGGGTCTACGAAAACCTGATGGTTGATCTTCGCGCAACTAATGATAAGCTCACGGATCGCGCGGCTCGCATCATAAGCACAATTACCGGCCTTGATCGCGAAGCTAGTTTTGATACGCTCAAAAATGCGCAGGGCGAAGTCAAGACCGCGGTGGTCATGCAGTTGTTAAACCTCTCCGCCGCAGATGCCCGTGCCCGAATCGCTCGAGCCAACGGCCGCCTGGGTGACGTTCTCCCATCGCACGATTACGAAGCGGGCGGTAGCGTGACCATCACCCCGCGTAAACGTCCGAGCGATGCAGACCAAGAAGACGCAGAGAGCGACGAATGATCGCGCCGGTCGCTGCCCCGGCCGTTACCGCCGGAACCAAAGTAGGCATCTTGGGCGCGGGCCAACTCGGCCGCATGTTGGCACTCGCCGGCCAATCCCTGAATATAACAACTCACTGCTATGATCCCGCCGACGACGCCTGCGCCGCTCAGGTTACGCGCCACACCAAAGCCCCTTGGGACGATCAGGCACAGCTCACAGCCTTCGCCGCGAGCGTGGATGTAGTCACTTGGGAGTTTGAGAATGTGCCGCTGGATACCGCCGTGTTTCTCTCCCGCATCGCGAGGATCTTTCCTAACGTAACATCGCTGGCCACCGGCCAGAATCGTGCGCTTGAAAAGAACCTTGCAACTTTACTAGGCGCCGATGTCCACCCCTTCGCTTTCGCCCATCACCCAGACGAACTAAACGAAGCGATCTCGCGAATCGGCGTTCCCTGCGTCATTAAGACCCTCCGCGGCGGGTATGACGGAAAAGGACAGTTGGTGCTTCGCGCTCCCGATAATTCGCAAGCCCATTCGCAAGCCCACTCCCAAGCCCACTCCCAAGCCCACTCCCAAGCTCGCTCTCACGCCGCGGCACTTTGCCCGTGCATCGTTGAAAAGTTCGTCCCCTTTGACGCCGAGGTGTCGGTGGTGGGCGTGCGAAGCCGAGACGGCGCCATGGCGACGTATCCTCCAACGCGCAACATCCACCGCGACGGTATATTGCGTTACTCGAGTCCGATCGTGGCCACAGCCAATCCTCTCGCCGGTCAACCTTTGCCGCTGGCACCCATTCCTGCCGCCGCACTCGCGCGCGCTGATGCGTTCGTTCGCCGACTGCTCGATCACTTAGGTTATGTCGGCGCGCTTGCCGTTGAGTTCTTCGTCTTGGGCGACGCCCTTCTCTTCAACGAGTTGGCCCCCCGAGTGCATAACAGCGGCCACTGGACGATCGAGGGTGCCTGCACCAGCCAGTTTGAAAACCATCTCCGTGCTATCACAGGCCTGCCCTTGGGCGACTGCTCTTGCCGCAATAATGAGTCAAGCGTCATGCTCAATATTGTCTCCAATCCCGCGGACACCGCCGCGATCTGCGGCATCGCCGGTGCCCACCTCCACGACTATGGCAAGCAACCGCGCGAAGGTCGAAAGCTCGGTCATGTTACCTTGCACCCAATTCCACACGGGTGGGCCACCGCCCCATCCCTCTCCACACTGATACCCAAACTGTAATGTTAATACTTGACCGTAAACCCAACCTCGGCCTCCGCCACCGCCGTTGCGCTCGAAGTTTCGCTCGTGATGTAACTCCCCTTCATCTCGCGCAACTTGGCGATCATACTTACGATGTCGCTGAAGCTGCCCTGGACTTCCATTTTGACGCTTCCATCCCCTTCATTTCGCACCCACCCGGTCACAGCGAAGCCCGACGCCACCCTCGCAGCCGTCGCTCGGAAGCCAACTCCCTGCACACGTCCGAAAAAAACGTGCTGCATTCGCCGGATATCCCTTTTCATGCACAAACCGTAGCCTTTGCGTACCTGTAAAGGTATTCGCACCAATAATCTTCTAATTGTCAGGCCGCAACCTCGCCCGAAGCTCCAGCAGGGAAATCATGCTCTTCGCCCCCCTCCGCACCGCGACAAGTTCCGGTAACGCCAAGATAAAGCCTATATGTAACATTTTTCATTGTTTGGGTGGCACAGCTTTTTCCGCGTGTTACATTATCCGTGAGGCCGCCGCGTTAAACGGGGGATGCTCACATGAAGCCGCCGACATCTCCACAATTTAAATTACGAAAGGCAACTGTGGCGGACCTATACAATCGCAGGGGTGGCAACGACGACGTGCGGCGCGTAAAAGACGCCTGCGATATCGTCCGCCTCATCGGCGAGCATATCGCGATTAAGCCCAAAGGCCGCGAATATGTCTGCCTGTGTCCATTCCACGACGACCACAGCCCGTCGATGCGGATCGTGCCCGCGAAACAAATATTTCACTGTTTCGTGTGCGGCACTGGCGGCGATGTCCTCTCGTTCGTCCAGAAGTTTCACAAGATGGACTTCCCCGAATCGCTAGCTTACCTCGCGGATAAGTATGGCGTCACTCTCACACCCAGGGGGTCCGTCAACCCAAGCGGAGATGACGCAGCAGATATACGTCTCTCCCGCCGCGACCTGCTCGCGGCCGCTGAGTTCACCTCCGGTTTTTTCGCCGCCCTCCTCGCTCACTCCTCGCACGGTGAGGCCGCTCGTGCCACGATCGCCCGCCGCGGCATCGCGGCGAACATGGTCGAGCGGTTCGCGATGGGCGCGGCCCCCGACCGCTTTGACGGCCTTATCAAATACGCCCAGGCCAAGGGCTTTGATCTGCAAGCGCTCCACGCGGCGGGAACACTGAAAGAACGCGATACCGGCGGATATTACGATCTGCTACGCCACCGGCTCGTCTTCCCCATCCACGACCGAGCGGGCCGAGTGATCGCTTTCGGGGGCCGTAAGCTCCGCGATGAGGATGAACCCAAGTACATCAACTCGCCCGAGACTCCGCTGTTCAATAAGTCGGCCACCCTCTACGCCCTGCATCTGGCATCCAGAGCCATCCAAACCCATCGCACCGCGCTGATTACCGAGGGCTATACAGATGTAATCGCGTGCCACCAAGGTGGGTTTGAGAACGCCGTGGCGACGCTGGGCACCGCCCTCACCCGTGAGCACGCCTCCATCCTCCGCACCATGTGCGACACAGTAATATTACTTTTCGATGGCGATCAGGCGGGCCAGCGCGCCGCCGATCGCGCGGTGCCCATCTTCTTCGCTGAACCTATCGACGTCAAGATTGCGACCCTAGGCCTCTTCACCGATGCGAAGGATCCCGACGAGCTTCTCAAGCGTGACAACGGTGCAGAGATCTTTAAGCAAGTGCTCACCCGCTCGGTCGACCTGCTCGAATACCGGTTCGCCCGCGTGCGCGACCGACTTCGAGGGGCGGGCGTAGCCGCGCTCTCTAAAGCCATTCTGGAAGAAGTTGACCAGATGGTGCAGATGGGCCTGCGCGAGGCCGAGCCCGTCCGCCAGCGATTAATTATGAAGCGCATCGCCCAGTTGGGCAACCTCGACGAACAGACCATCCGCAGCGTGATGCCCGCCGGACGCACCGGCTTGACCAGGGTCAACCGCGACGAGAACTTAAATAATTCCGCACTTACAACGCAAAGCGAGCGTGATCCTTCGATTAACTTGATGTCCTCCCGCCTTAGTGTTGGGTGCCACATGCTCGGCTGCCTCTTGTGCGAAGGCTCCCTCTGGGCCGCCATGGGCGAGTTTGAGAAAGATCTCATTGCTCCCTTCGCCCAAGACTCACGCGTTCTGACTGATCTAGCACAGGTGGTCCTTGACCTAGGCGAGGACGGCCTCTTCCCTCACCTCTCTGCGGTTATCGATGTAACCGAAGACGAAGCTGTGAAGGCCGCGGCGGTAGCGTTGGCAACTCGTATCGAACTTCAAACCGAGGGCGATCGCAAACGCCTGCTGGACCATTGGCACGCGTGCGTGCTCCGCGCGAAGCTTGACCATCGCCCCGATACCGATGCCGCGTTTGATGCGCCGTTCCTTCACGAAATCAAACCCGCGCACCCGCCGGTATCCGCTGCCGCTCAGCATTCCCGTGCCGCCGACGATGAACCCCTCGACGTTGAAACGCCTCCGTCTCGACTTCTGTCCGCAATCGAACGTATCCGCGAGCAACAAGCCCGCCACGCAACGCTCGGTGCTGACAGACGAAAACTACCCCGCAGATCCTAAATTTTGCTACACCGCCGCCACACGCGGCGATCGATTAGACTAGATTATGAAATATTCTATCCCGCTTTAGACATCCGTTTGAGTTGACAGTCCGCAACCGCTTCGCAAAGGTTCTGATAACGGTGTGTGAATGGTGGTTGCGATCCCTTGAAATCCTTTCCGGTCGGAACGTTAGTTTGTCGGAATAGCCTTACCGTTTGTCGGCCGTCAGTTTGTTCTACACGGCGCATTTTTACGACAAACATCTCAGTTGCGAGTCTTTATCTTGCATCGGCGTCCTCGGCCCTCGGGAGCAATTACCTGTGTATCTCGGTGATTTCCATCCTGCACTCATCGAACTCTTTAAGGCCTCACAGCGCCGTGGGTGGCTCTCGTACGAGGAACTTAACACCTCGCTCCCAGACGAGATGATCGACCCTTACCGCATCGACGAAGTGCTGGTAACCATCGACCATCTTAATTTCGAGATGCTCGACGAAGTTAACTTCGATGCCAGAATGCTCGAAGCTGCCAAAGAACGCGGCGAGACGTACTCGCCCCGCCGCAGCAGCAAGTTCCTCCCCGCCGCGTTCCGCGCCATGAGCGTGTACTCCTCGGAGCGGCCCGAGCGCCTGCTGCGCAGCGGAACCGTCGCCAGCGAAGCTAGCGCCATCGACCCCGAACAAGAAGCCATCGACCGCGCGGTTGCGGAGGTCGTGGCGGAAGAGAGCGCGGGCCGGCGCCTGGATGATCCCGTCCGAATGTACCTCACCCAGATGGGCAACATCCCTTTGCTCACAAAAGAAGAGGAACAGCGACTCGCCAAGAAAGTCGAACTTACAAGACTTATTTTTCGTCGCAGGTGCATCGAGAGCGATTATGTCGCCGCGCAGTCCGCAGAGTTGTTACGTTCGGTCCTCCAGGGGGAGACGCCCTTTGATCGTAATATGCGCAACTCCACCGCCGACGAGCAGCTCAAAGAAAAAGTAACCCGCAGGGTTCCCGTGAACCTTCCCACCATTGACCGGCTGCTCACGCTTAACCGTGCGGACTGGGAACAACTGGATACCGCGCAGCGACGCAACGATCAGCCAACCTGCCAGGCCCTCTCTGTCCGCATCGCCCAGCGCCGCCGACGCCTCGCCACGCTCATAGAGGAAACCCCGCTCCGCACGAGCCGAATTATCCCCCTGATGCGCAAGCTCCGCGCCATCGCCAAAAAGATGACTGAGCTTGAGGCCGACCTGTGGATCGCCGCAAACCCGCAGGTTCCTGAGGTTCAGGCCCCCAACAGCAAGATCGCCCGTGAACGTAAGAAGTTGCTCTCCGACCGCCAGATCCCCGTTCCTGATGCAGACGACCTCCTCGTCATGCGCGAAGAGCTCGATGGTCTGCGCTCGCTCGTGCTCGACGAACCCACGCAACTTACCAAACGCCTCGCCGATCTCTCTACCGTCTTCTGGGAGTACGAGCAGTCCAAGCGCGACATCTCCGGCAGTAACTTGCGGCTGGTCGTTTCGATTGCCAAAAAGTACCGTAACCGTGGCCTTCCCTTCCTCGACGTAATTCAAGAGGGCAACACCGGGCTGATGCGCGCAGTGGACAAGTTCGAGTTTCGCCGCGGCTATAAATTCTCGACGTACGCCACCTGGTGGATCCGTCAGGCCATCACCCGCGCCCTGGCCGACCATTCTCGCACCATCCGGATTCCTGTCCACATCATGGACACCATGATCCGCCTCCGAGCCTTGCAGCGAGCTCTCCTTCAAAAAAACGGATTCGAGCCTTCGGTTGAAGAACTCGCGGAGGCCGCAGGGATGCCCGCGCAGGAGGTGCGAAAGGTTGCAAAGATCGCTAAAAACCCGATCAGTCTCGATAAGCCCGTGGGCGAAAACCACGACGCGTACTACGGCGAGTTCGTGCAAGATCAGCAGGGCTCCCGCCCCGCCGAGGATGCCGCGCTCGAAATGTTACGTCAGCGTATCGAGGTCGTTCTCAAAACCCTCACCTATCGCGAGCGTGAAATTATCAAGCTCCGCTACGGTATCGGCGATGGTTATACTTACACCCTCGAAGAAGTCGGCCGTATCTTCAAAGTCACTCGTGAACGCGTCCGGCAGGTCGAGGCCAAGGCGATTCGTAAACTCCAGCATCCCGTGCGAGCCCGCAAGTTACAAGGCTTTATGGAGAACGCGAAACTCAAGCAAGCCAAAGACACCACCGAGCCCCGCCGCGGCAAACCCCCCAAGTACCTTTCACAGAACTACAACCGCCTCTCAATCCCGGGTATCGCGCCGCTCGGCGACCCAGCGGGCGACGATGATCTCGCTCGGCTACAGGCCGAGTTAGCTCAATCCGAGACACTCGAACCCGAGTTCACCGCCGACGATCTTCTATCGAACGTTCCCGACGACCGGGAGCCCTCAGACGACCAGTTCTTTCCCGCCAACAGCTCGCTCAACGGGGATCGTAATCAAGCTCCTCAGCCCAAGTCGCCCGATGCCGATACCGTCAATCCTCGCAGACCTCGCCGTGTACAACGGCCCGCGGCCGACCATGATCCCCGTGATCGAAGTGATCTGCATGATCTGCATGATAGAAGTGATCTAAGTGATCTAAGTGATCTAAGTGACCTAAGTGATCTAAGTGATCTAAG
>CAYVFW010000011.1:0-37262 GCA_964450325.1 uncultured Phycisphaeraceae bacterium
ACCGGCGCTTGCTGCATTCGCAGCGATTCTGGCGCCGTCGAGTGCGTCGTGCTGACCGCTCAACAGTGCCGCGAACGTCGCGGTTTCTTTAAGGGTCGCGACAGCACCTGCCGCGAGAATGCTTGCCCTCAACCCCCGGTGAACGGTGCTTGCTGCGTCCGCACCGAGAACGGCGTTACTTGCGTCGTAACAACTGAAGCCCGCTGCACCGAGCGTCGCGGCAGCTTCCGTGGTGCCAATACCCGCTGCGAACGCGGTATTTGCGAGTAAGCCCCCCTACCGATCTCAACAACTTCCTCTACAACTTGGCTTGACAACTACATTACTGAAGAAAACCCCGCAACTGCGGGGTTTTTTAACGGCCACCCGCGGCCTGATTGCCCCACCCCGCCAACGAACTAGCGGCGTCTCCCAGGATGCTTTGCGGGTCCATTTTCACTCCGGCCCTTTCGCCGCGTGAAGGCCTGGAGCCCGGTGAACGGACGATTCTTTGACAACTTTTCGTGTTGGTGATGAAACTTACAGTGTGCATAGGCCCTTCTCGTGGCGGCATCGGCACCCTCCTGTTACCAACGAACCGTGGCGGCATTTCCGCAAGATCGCGCTTGCGTTCGGCAAGCATTGTGTTTACACTCTTTAAAGTCTGTCGCGCCTTCAAGGCTTTGTCGCCCCCGAGCGAGGCCATTTGTAGGGGTTCATCGATCCGGGGGAGTTAAAGGGATTGGGGCTTCAGAAGAGCCTTCTAGTCCAAATGACGCGGACGGGCGACGCGCCTTACCGTGAAGGTTGGTATGAACGACGGTGGATGACTAGTTCCTTCACAGAATGGGTGCCCCGTGCAACCCTATCTGAACATTTCGATCCGGTCCGTTAAGGAGTACTTCCCATGCCCACCCGTCAAGCCTCGGACTTTCGCAACATCGTTCTGTGCGGCGGCGGCGGTTGCGGCAAGACCTCAATCGCCGAGCGTCTGCTCTATACCTGCGGCGTAACTAAACGCTTGGGAACAGTAACGGAAGGTAACACGGTGAGCGATTTCACCGACGAGGAGAAGGCCCACAAGCATAGCTTACGTCCGGCAATCACCCACTTCGAGTACGAGAAGCACCTCGTTAATTTGATCGACACTCCGGGGCTCATTGACTTTATCGGACACGCAATAGCCTGCTTTCCGGCCGTAGAGACGGTGGCGGTTGTTGTTGATGCGCTCAAGGGAATCGACAGTGTGACCCGGCGATTGATGGCCGTCGCGGAGGAGCGGCGGATTCCACGTTTGATTATTATCAACAAAATCGATGAAGCCCCCGACGGAACCTTGGAGGCGCTTCTGGATAACATCCGCCAGACGTTCGGCGCAATCTGCCTGCCGATCAATCTTCCCAGTCTGCGCGGCAAGAAAGTAATTAACGTGTTTGAGCACGATGGCACCGACGATCAAGGCGACCAAGCCGACTTTATGTCAGTACACGAAGCCCACAAGGCGATCGTGGAGCAGGTGATTGAGGTTGATGACGAACTCACGATGCAGTATCTCGAAGATGGGGAGGGCAAGTTTGATCAAGAGAAGCTGCACGCGGCATTCGAAAAAGCTCTTGAGAGTGCCCACCTTGTTCCGGTCTGCTTTATGTCGGCCCGCACTGGCACGGGCGCCGAAGACCTTCTGCACATCTTCGCGTCCCTGTGTCCAAGCCCGCTTGAAGTGAGCCCCGCAGCGTTCCTCTATCGCGAGCGCGATGAGGCCGAGGAGAAAGAATGGCACAGCCAGCCCGACAAGAACGGGAAAGTTCTGGCCCACGTTTTCAGGGTTACGAACGATCCATTCCTGGGAAAGATCGGAATCTTTCGGGTGCATCAGGGCACGCTAAAGGCCAAGCAGGAGATGCTGATCGACGATCATAAGAAGCCGATCAAGATCGGGCATTTGTTCCTTCTGCAGGGTAAAGATCACGTCGAAGTGAGCGAAGTGGGCCCCGGAGCCATCGCGGCGGTCGCCAAGATCGACGAGGTGCGATTCAACGCAGTGCTGCACGATAGCCATGATTACGATTCAGTTCGCGTGCTCCCGCTGCCGCTACCCAAGCCAATGTTCGGGCTTGCGGTTGAGCTTAAGAATCACGCCGATGAGGCGAAGTTCTCGACGGCAACCCACAAGTTGATGGATGAAGATCCGTGTTTCGTTGTGGAACGCATCGCTGCCACACACCAGACTGTCATGCGGGGTCTGGGCGAGCTGCACCTGCGAATTATGATCGAAAAGTACAAGCACCAGTCCAATATCGAGCTGATCACCAGCACCCCCCGGGTTGCTTATAAAGAAACCATTACATCTCGCGCCGAGGGACATCATCGCCATAAGAAACAATCCGGCGGTGCGGGGCAGTTTGGAGAGGTGTTTCTGCGGGTGGAGCCTCTCCCCCCCGACCACCCGACCGGGTTCGAGTTTGAGAATGCCACCGTGGGCGGGAGTATCCCGCGGCAGTTTATTCCCGCAGTTGAGAAGGGTGTAAGGCAAGTGCTGGGCGACGGCGCTGTGGCTGGCTACCCCATCACCGGGATCAAAGTAAGTGTATACGATGGTAAGTATCACGACGTTGACAGCAAAGAAATTGCCTTTCTTACAGCCGGCAAGCGTGCCTTTGTGGACGCGATGCAGAAGGCCAAGCCGGTGCTCATGGAGCCTTATGTCAACTTGGAGATCACCGCTCCCAGCCGATATTTGGGCGATTTGGCCGGACAGCTAAGCACCAAGCGTGGCAGGGTGCAGAGCTCGGAAGTGATCGCCGGGGATGTGTGCGTCGTCAGGGCTCAGGCACCTCTCTCAGAACTGCAGAACTACACAAACGAACTTAAAAGCATGACAGGCGGCGCGGGTGCCTTCGCGATGGATTACAGCCATGACGAGCGGACACCCCCAGGGGTTCAAGCGGCGGTGATTGCCGCCTTCAAGCCCCAAGCTGATGTGGATTAGGTCTAAAGTCGTAACGGATCGATCACACCTATCGCACTTACTTTTTGAAGCGAAAGCACAGGCAGGAACTCACGCATGGCTCAACCTAACCGCGGCTTACCGTTCGGAATCATCATCGTCGCGCTCATCGCGCTGGGCGCGGTGTTATATTACTTCATAAACCAGGTCAACTCCGAGATCCCCGTTTCCACGGTGGGCTCAACCGCGATGGCCGCGACGCCAAACCAGGGCTTGCCGCTCCACGAAGCCGCCGAGAAGGGCGACGCCGCGGCCATCACCTCGGCCGTGAAAGCGGGTGCGAATCTGGAGGCCCTGCTCGATGGTGGCTCTAAGGCCGGGCTGACGCCGCTGATGTGCGCTGCGTTGGCGGATCAGCCTGCTTCGGTGGCCGCGTTGCTTACGGCAGAGGCTAAAGTGAGTGCCCGCGGCCGTGATGGCAAGACGGCGCTGATCTACGCGGCCGGGTGGGCAAGCCCCGCGACCGTGCAGGCCGTCCTCGACGGGAAGCCGAATATCGACGAACGGACCGACGATCGGTTCACTTCACTTATGATCGCCTCCTCCCGAGGTGATGCAGGTAATATCAAGGTCTTGATCGATGCCGGCGCCGATGTAAACGCGAAGAACAAGTGGGGCCAGACTTCAGTGATGTTAGCCGCGCGCAGCGGCGATGGACCCAAAGTGCGAATGTTGTTGGCCGCCGGAGCCAACCTTGCCGACACGGATGTTTATGGCATGGGCGCCTTACATCACGCCGCCGATAGCAGCAGCCCCGACGCTGCGGATGCGCTTGCCGCGATTCTTGCCAACAAGCCCGACGTAAATATTGCGGACGCCGAGGGCGTAACCGCGCTGATGAGGGCGGCCGACAAGGCGGACATCGCAAGAGTTGCCTCGCTGTTGGCGGCGGGGGCCAAACGCGATGCCAAAGACAAAGACGGGCGTACCGCCCACACCTGGGCAACGCAGCGCGACGACGAGGCCGGTAAAGCCGCGGGCAAGCTCATCGCCGATGCCAAATAAGTTGTGACGCGGGGCACCGGGCGAGCGAGGATCCGCGGGGATCACGCTACGTAAAGACTATAATTTATGTCTCGCCGAAAGCTGGTCCGAACGCTTTCGTCGCGTCCGGCTTAATATTCGCCGGTTTGCCACCGAAGGAAAAACGTCTCAGCATCGCAACCGTCGCTTCCACCACCATTTTTCGCATCGGCGTTGCTCGCCGCGAAGTCAATGAAGAACGCCTCAACACCGAATCCGTCAATCCCAACGTCGTCGTTCCATTCGCTGGCTAGGCTTGTGCCGTTATGCACGAAGCGGAATCTCGCGGACTGAATCGGTTTAGCTGCGGTATCGTGACATGGGAAATAAGTATCATCGCAGGGGGGCGCCCCTCAACAGGCGGTCTGGGCTGCCCCCGCGAGATGGCCGAAGAGCCTGACTACCCTTCTACTTCGAAAGGACACGGACCTCCCTCATGAGCGAAGCGCTAACGCCCGTCGAAACCACTCGTGGCTTCTCCCCGCCCACGGTGACGCAGTTCAGTGTCTTCCTAACAAACAAGGTGGGTAAGCTATTTGACCTGGTTGAGGCCTTCGACGGCTCGACGGTGCAAATCTGCGCGCTTTCCGTACACGAAGCCAGCGATCACGCGGTGGTGCGCCTGGTCACCAACAATGCGAAAGCTGCGGCGGAGCTGTTGCGGAGTGAGAACCTTCCTTACAGCCTGCGCGATGTACTTGTCGTTGAGATTAGTGGCCATCACACGCTGGCGAGCATGTGTATGTGTCTACTCGCCGCGGAACTTTCAATCCACTTTGCCTACCCGCTGATGTTACGTTCGTGCGGAACCCCCACCATCGCGCTGGCTACAGATGACCTTACGCTGGCGGGGCAGATTTTGCGGCGCAAGGAGTTTCGGCTCCTGGGTGAAGCGGACTTGCCGGGTACCACCTTCTAAACGCCGCGTCGTGCTCAAGACGCAACCGAGGCGATAATTTTAATCTCAAAGTGGATAGGCCCATCGCCCCCTTGCGGCAATCGGCTCACTTCCACGGTGGTGCGAGTAGGCTGGTTAGGCCCGGGCGGGAAGTACTCCGCGTACACGCGGTTGTAAGTCGCCCAATCCTCTCGCATGTTCGTCAGATAGACCGCGCAGTCAATTATGTTGTCCCACGTCGCCCCCGCGGCGGCGAGTACGGTTGTAACATTCTCAAAAGTCGAACGCATCTCCGCCTCGATGTCGTGTGAAACCACACTACCCGCTCCGTCAAGCACCAACCCCGGAATGATCGGGCTCCCTCGCCGCCGGGGACCAAAGCCTGAAAGAAAGAGCAGGTTGCCAGCCCGCCGGGCGTGGGGGTATGGTCCCAGCGGCTCGCTCGCCTTATCGGTGCGGATGATGGAACTCGACAGCGCGGCATTTTCTTGATTTACGTTTTTCATCGGTTGGATCTCGCGAATTGCTACTTAACAGCTTCCATGATCGACGCCTAGCTTAACCTAGTATGCAGACATTTTTGGGCTCGGTGAAGAAGCGCAGTGCCTCATTACCCCCCTCGCGCCCGATTCCGCTCGCTTTAACGCCCCCGAATGGCGTCCGTAAGTCTCGGACCATCCAACAGTTTACCCAGACTATTCCTGCGGCAAGCGCGCGAGTCATCCGCTGAATAGTTCCGATATTCTCCGACATAATAACCGCGGCGAGGCCGTAGTTGGTGCCGTTGGCAAGCTGGATCGCCTCCTCCTCGGTATCAAACCGCTGGATGCTTACGACTGGCCCAAAGATTTCTTCTTGCTCTGCCGAACACCGCGGGTCCATTCCGTCCAGGACAGTGGGAGCAAAGTAAGCTCCACCTCGGCACCGGGCGGGAAGGAGGTGCGGCGGCACGCGTTCGCCGCCAGTCAAAACTCTTGCCCCCTGCTGCTCCGCTGCGCGAACACATGCACTTACTTTTTCAAGATGAGCATTGCTGACAAGCGACCCGAACTGCGTAGTGGAGTCGTTGGGGTCTCCGATGCGTAACTCTTCCGCGTGTTGGACAAGCTGGGCGGTCACTTCGTCGGCGATTGAGCGATGCACGATCAAACGAGAGCCACACAGGCAGATTTGCCCCTGATTTGTAAATGCAGCGCGAGCCGCGAGTGCTGAAGCATGCTTGACATTGACATCTCCAAAGATGAGAAATGGGTTTCTGCCACCAAGCTCCAGGCTGACCCGTTTGAGTTGCTCCGCAGCATGTTTGCCGATCCATCTGCCTACCGCCGTACTACCGGTAAACGTAAGCGTGGGCACATCCACATGATGAACGATGGCAGCTCCAGCACCCGCACCGGCTCCATGCACAATATTAAGCACTCCCGCCGGCAATCCCGCCTCCTCGCAAAGGTGGCTGAGCAACGACGCAGTCATGGGTGTCACTTCACTCGGTTTGGCCACGACCGTGTTCCCCGTGGCAAGCGCGGGCGCGATCTTCCAAGTTAACAGATAAAGCGGCAAGTTCCACGGCGAAATGCACCCAGCCACACCCCGCGGAGTTCGCAGCGTGTAGTTAATTGAACGCTGACCGTTGGGCGTGCCCGATCCGTCAAAGTCAAAGCACTCCGATGCGGTATGCTGGGCCGCCGCGGCGAAGTATCGTAAGTTGGCTGCGCTCCGGGGGATGTCAACGCTCGCCGCGAGTCTGATTGGCTTGCCCGTGTCACAACTCTCAGCCGCCGCCAGGCGGGGCGTATTTGCGTCGATCAGGTCGGCGATTCGCTCAAGATAACTCCCCCTCTCAGACCCGCTCAACCCCGCCCATGCGGGGAAGGCAGCGCGTGCCGACGCGACCGCTGCGTTGACATCATGCTGGCATCCGTCGGCAACATAACTGTAAACTTCACCGGTGGCCGGTTCGAAGTTCTCAATGTAGCCCCCGCCCAGGGGGGGAGTTTGCTTTCCGGAAATAAAGTGGTTGATCTTTTGCAACTTAAGTTCCACCCGCGAGCAACCGCTCACCGCCCCACTACGTCCTCCGCCTCCTCCCCAAGGTACGTTACAGAATATGGCCGCTAAGCCCCGGGCGGACGAATGTGCCTACAGGCCTTTGAGTCTTCCGCCATCCACCGGCAGCTGAATACCATTAATATAACCCGCGGCGGGCGATGCAAGAAACGCGACTGCATCTGCGATTTCGTGCGGATGAGCGAAGCGGCCCACTGGTATTTCCGCAATCGCATCGCGTTCCAGTTGTGCTTGGGGGGTCCCGGACTTAGCGCTGCGGGCCTTAAAGATCTCGGTCAGACGGTCGGTACGCACAAACCCGGGAAGCACCGAGTTGACGGTGATACCGAAAGGTGCCAACTCAGTCGCCAGAGTCTTACCCCAGTTACTCACGGCGGCTCGCACCGCGTTAGAGAGCCCTAAGTTGGGAATAGGTTGCTTCACGCTCGTGCTTGAAATATTGATAATCCGCCCGTACCCCTCAGCCTTCATGCCGGGAATCACGGCTTGGGTAAGTGCGTGCGCACTCAGCAGGAGCGAAGAAAACGCCGCGGCTAACTGCGAAATCGTGGCGTCAGCCATCGCCCCTGGCGGTGGGCCGCCTGTATTGTTGATGAGAATATGAATGGCACCCGCCTTCGCGATATACTCCTCAACGGCGCGTCCGGCACCTTGAGGATCCGAGAGGTCAAGCACGAGCATGTCGTGGTCAGCGCGGGCGACTTTGGGTAACTGAGCGACCGCCGCGGCGAGACGGGTCGGGTCGCGGGCGACCAGGGTGACACGCGCACCCAGGTGGGCAAGCGCGATCGCGCATGCATGCCCGATCCCGGCACTCGCCCCGCATACCAAAGCTCGCTTCTCGCTCAGGTCCAAGTTCATGGCGGAGCGTAGGGTTGAATTGTGGGAGCAAATCATGGGCAAATTGCTCGCTACTTCACGATTACTTCAACCGAATTCACCCGGCGCTGTACATATGATCGAAGTAATATGGCTACAGATGCTCAAATCGTGCCGCGGGGATTAAAGCTAACGCCCATCCGGGGCGGCTCGAAGCCTGTTGCGCTCGATGGCGAGCGAGTGAGTATCGGGCGAGGACGGGAGAACACGATCCCGATCATCGACGAACGCGCCAGCCGCCTGCACTGTTGCTTAGAGGCTGATAGCGATGGGGCGTGGCTGCTTAAGGATCTGGGTTCGCGCAACGGCACCAAACTCAACGACGTGAAAGTCGACCTTTCCCCAGTCAAAGCTGGCGACGTGATCAAGGTAGGATCGCACGAGTTCTTGGTCGAGGGTGGGCCACAACCGGATAAAGCTGACGTTGAGAATCGAATCTCCAGCGCGTTTACGGCTGCCGCCGCAGAGAGCGAACGGATTTCGGCGATGGGTGGGTCGGGCGGCGACTTGGCGTGGCTGTTTGATTTGGCGGGGATGATCGATTCCCTGCCGCCGAAGGCTGCTCCAGAAATTGTTTCAGTCATCGATGCCAATGGTAAGCCTACCAATGTGCTAATCGGCCTTTCGGACGGGCCCAACTGTCTGCGGTTACTCTTGCAACTTTCGAGTAAGTCTCGAGCGACCGATATCCATATCGAACCCCGCGGCGATAAGTACAATATTCGGATGAGGGTGGACGGGGACATGGTAACTGTTTGCGAACTTCCCAAGCGGGTAGGCGAACTTGTGTATGGCGTGGTCAAGGCCGCGTGCCACATGCACGTCTCTGGGCGCGACGCGGTGCAAGATGGGCATTTCTCGGGGATTTTTCCGGACAGGCGTGTTGAGTATCGAATTAGTTTTACTCCGTCGATGCACGGGCAGAAGCTGGTCATGCGGGTATTGGACGATCGGGGCGCGCCCGCAGGCATTAACGAGCTCGGCTTGGCTGGATACATGGAGGACCGCATCAAGAAGGTGTGCGAGCAGGACAGCGGGCTCATATTAACTTGCGGCCCCACCGGGAGTGGAAAGACTACCACGCTTTACAACTGCCTCAGAAGTATCGACCGCGTTTCGCGCAATGTGATCACCATCGAGGATCCGGTGGAGTATCAACTGGATCACGTCACGCAGATCCCCGTGGATGAACATAAGGGAAACACGTTTGGAACGATGTTACGTAGTGTGCTACGGCAAGACCCGGATGTCATTCTCGTCGGCGAGATTCGTGACGAGGAGACGGCCAGAACGGCGATGCAGGCCGCGATGACAGGGCATTTGGTCTTCTCGAGCGTGCACGCAAAGGAATCGATAACAGCGGTCTTTCGGCTGCTTGACCTCAAGGTGGAACCCTATCTGGTAGCCAACTCGCTTAACCTGGTGTTAGCACAGCGGCTTGTTCGCCTGCTCTGTTCATCCTGCAAACAGAAGATGCCGGTCGCACCGGGCGTTTCAACGAGGTTGGGCCGACACTTGCAGGGAAAGACCACTACGTTTACCTCCACTGGCTGCGGCAAATGTCTTCGGACGGGTTTCCGCGGCCGTCGGGCTATCTTTGAGTTGCTAGATTTTAACGACGAGTTGCGCGACATGGTCTTAACGAGTCCAAGCATTACCGGCATGAAGCGGGTGATCGAACAAGGGCTCTTTACTACGCTACAGCAATCCGGATGGAGATTGGTCGCGGACGGGATAACAAGTTTGGATGAAATAGATAGAGTTGCGAGCTCGACGTAATAATTATAGTGTGATGAACTACTTAACTTATTTTTGTATTTGCTGCACAGCGCCACACACTTCGGGGTTGGTGGCCGCGGCCTTCGCGGTGTTCCTGGGCGGTTGCGAACCAACGGGCGGTGCACCCCGGGTAGGAGTTGCTGTATCTCCTCCGGCTGGAGCGAGCATGCTCGACCCCTCCTTCACGCCCGAGGGAGTCATGGCAACGGTGTGGGCCAACAAACGTTTGGAAGACCAGAAAGCTGCGGGCGCGACGTTCTGCAACAGTTGGATATCCGACCCTGGTTGGACGGGCACGATTGAAAAGGTGCATGAGGGCGGCGGAAAAACCACCTTGTGGCTTCGATACCCCGCGTCAATTATTCGCGGGGGAAGCTTTTTAATCGCCGTCTCGCTTAAGGTGAACGACCGGCATTCGGTTGTAAGCAATTTGATTACGTTTAGCGGGAGGATCGACGAGCTGAGGGTCCTCGCCGGACAAGTGCCTGAATATCAAATTATTGTGCGAGATGCGCGAGTGCTGACGGTAAACGGCAAGTAACGAAATGATATCGTGGCGATAACAACATTAACTGATCGAGCAGTCGCATGATTGTTGGCCTCGCCACGCAAGCATTGCCTACCACCGTCGAGGAGCTCCTGTCGCCGAGCCTCATGGCCGCGCTTGACCGGCTCGATGCCTCATCGCGCAAACTACTGATGGGAGTGCTGCCCGGTGAGCGACGCTCGAAACGACGCGGGCGCAGTGTTGAGTTTGACGACTTTCGTGATTACTCCGCGGGTGATGATCTCCGGCATATCGACTGGAATATCTACGCCCGGCTTGATCGACTTTTTATTAAGCTCTTCCGAGAAGAGGAAGATCTAGCTCTTAATATCGCTGTTGATTGCTCCGCCTCGATGAACGCGGGCGACCCGGGTAAGCTGCTGTACGCCCACCGGCTTGCATTTGCATTGTCTTACGTTGGACTGGTCAATCATAACCGTGTTAGCATTGCAACCTTTGCGCCGCGCGCGGGCCAGGAATCGCCCCTCTCGCAACTGGCGCCACTTCGCGGAAGAACCAGCGTCCGTCGCATCGGTTTGCACCTGCTTAAGTCGCTCCAAGAATCAAGCCGCTCATTGCGTGCGCCCGCTTCCGGAGCAGGCGTGCCCGCGGCGGCGTTCGCACGTGCGATGCAACTATTTTCCTCCACTTCAGCGCGCAAAGGCGTATGCATCGTGCTCTCCGATTTTCTCTCCCCGTCCCTAGTCACGCCATCTACCCATGAGCCGGGTCTGGATTACCTGGGGGCGGGTACGCGCGGGGGAGCTACCGATACGTATTGCCTTCAGATCTTGGCCCCTCAGGAACTGGACCCCCGCGCCGCTGAAACCCAGCACGCGGGCTCGCTTCGCGGCGATCTCCGCCTTACCGATGTGGAGACCGGCGCGGGCGTGGAGGTCACGATCACTCCAGACGCTGTCGAGTCGTTTCGTGCGCGATTTGCCACCTCCCGGGAACTGCTGCGGGAGGCGTGTTCTCAGCGCGGGATCGCTTACGTTTGCGTAAATACGAGTACCCCGATCGAGGACCTGCTGCTCAACACGCTTCGACGGGGCGGCCTGGTCTCTTAATCGAAGCACCCGGCGGCTAAGGCCGTGCAGAGTTGCACAGCACGCCGTCCGCCCAGTTTTTTTGGGGTGTTAGGCAAACCTACCCTCGCTCTATCGCTACCGACCGCATCATTTCTGCTGCCCCGCTGCCCCAAGAAGAACAACATAACTGGGCGCTGCGCCCTACGCAGATGGGCGAGTACATCGGACAATGTGAGCTGATCGAGCGACTTACAATCGCTATCCGCGCCGCCCGAGCACGCAACGAGCCGCTCGAGCACCTCCTGCTTCACGGCCCCCCGGGTCTGGGCAAGACCACCCTCGCACACGTCTTGTCGCAGGAGATGGGCACGAAGGTGATAAGCACCTCAGGCCCCGCGCTCTCGCGCGGGACTGACCTCGTCTCGGCACTGACACGGCTGAGCCGCGGCGATATTCTGTTCATCGACGAGATCCATCGCCTGCCGGTGGCGGTTGAAGAGTTTATTTATCCTGCGATGGAGGACTTCCGCATCGATGTAACACTCGATAGCGGGATGGCAGCGCGGACCGTGCAAGTAAGGTGTAAGCCATTCTCGCTGGTGGGCGCGACCACCCGGGCCGGATTGCTTTCGGCTCCCCTGCGGTCGCGGTTTGGCATCATCCACCACTTACGTTACTACACCCGCGATGAGTTGCTCGCGATTCTTACACGCAGTGCCGTACTGCTCAAGCTTGAACGCGTTCACCCGGCCTCCCTTGGATTCATCGCCGACCGTTCTCGGGGCACTCCGCGCATCGCCAATCGACTGCTGCGACGGGTGCGAGACTACGCGCAGGTCAAAGGAGATGGCGCTCTCACCGAAGCGATGGCGACCGCCGCGTTGCGACTGGAAGGAATCGACGCGCTGGGGCTGGACGACTTGGATCGATCCTACCTTGCCATTATCGGTACGACCTATCGTTGCGGACCCGTAGGCTTAGAGACGATCGCCGCGACCATGAATGAGGATGCAGGGACCCTCGAAGATGTCGTTGAGCCCTTTCTATTACAGATTGGTTTTCTGGCCCGCACGCGCCGAGGTCGCGCTTTGACCAAGGCCGCCGCCGATCATCTGGGACTTTCTTTCATCCCCGTCGAAGACAATCCCGCCCTCTTCTGACTCGTCGCCTACTGACGCAGCCCCCCCACGCGGGGGAACTACGCCCTCAATGTAAATGTGATGTTGGCGGAAGTTGCGCCGATATCACAGTTATGTCACAGGCGAGCGGCCCCGCCGCATTTCTCCCGCCCGGTTCGGTAAATTCAACGCCTGCTCATCAATTGGCAATTGCAGGCCAGTTTGCCGGGCAGTTGGCGAACAGTCAGGCCGCAGCAAAGACTGCCGCGGAGAAGATCCGACGCAAGCCATCCGGACCCATTAAACGCAAGGAAGACGAAGTTATCCTCTCGCCGACGGCGGTTGAAGGTAAGGAAGCGTTGTCATCGCTCGCAGAGAATACGCAGGAAGATGCGCACGAGGACAGACAGCAACACGAGCAATCGCAGGACCCGCGTGCGGCACCCCCGTCGCTCGACATAAGCGGATAACATAACACAATCGCGGCCGCGAGCGCAGAGATTGGGCGGCCCAGGGGTGAGGGATTTGCAGTTCTCCACTAAACAAAGCCCGCCCCAAGTCCGCGGTTTCACCACGCCCCCGCCCTTCGTCTGCGCCGGGCTCAAACTCCTTCATTTAAGGCTGTGGCAATCGCGCCCATCCTCACCTACGCTTGCGTCCAAGCACTTTGAACGATGTTTGGTAAATGTATGATTTTGAGAAGAGCTGCAATCAGCTAGCAGCTTTGCTAAATGTAGTTTAGGAATTCGAGAGGTTTTTGTTCGCTTTGGCCCCAGTAGAGCCATCTTCCGCAAAAGTCTCCGCTCTGCCGCTGCTCGTTGGCTTAGGTATCGCTCCCCTTCTGGCGTCGGTGATTGGTTGGCTTCTGGCAACTGCCTTGTCATGGCAGCCGAGTCCGGCGGGTTGGAGCCTTTGGTCGATCGTGTCAGCAGCGAGCGCTTGTTGGCTGATGGGTGGCGCGATCGGAGTGGTTGTTTTTGCGGCCGCCTCAGGAGGCATGTTGGTACGTCGCGTGCCGTTGGGCATGGTGGCATCGTCGCTGGTTCGGGCTGGTATCGCTCTGTTGGACGCAATAGCGTTGATGCTTCTGGTTGGACTTGAAGTAAGAACGTTTTGGTTGACGTTCATGCTTGGCGGTTTAGGCTGCTTGGCTTGGGAGACGTATTGGGCGATGAGTGTGATACGGCGGGGCGCGATTCACGCGGCGGAGCCGCGAGCGGCCGTTTGAGCTAGATGGTTATGTTAACCGCGATGCTTAGTGTTCTTGTGACTTACGAAGCCAGGTATGGAAACTGAATGTACATGCAAACCGTAATCCAGACGCTCGCTGCCGACTCACCGGACCCGCTGCAGCATGTGGTTAACCACTATTTTCACGGCATTGAATGGAATGGCGAGACGCTCTGGCTCTGGTCTTCAAACATCGGGACGCTCCTGCTCGCCGGTTTACTTACGATTGTGGTTCTCCTGTGGGCTGCCAAGCACATAGCGACCGGCCCGATTGAGCACGGTACCGACCGCTTCGTTACCAAGAACCCGTTCGCGCACGCAATTGAGGTTATCTGCACGTATCTTCGGGAGAGCACGGTTCGCCCTCTGCTGGGTCACCGCACCGACTCATTCATGCCGCTGCTCTGGACGTTCTTTTTCTTCATCTTGTTTAACAACATACTTGGTTTGGTTCCAATCCTTGACCTGGTCGCCTTGCTCGGCCCGGAGAGGTGGAAGAAAGCGCATCAGTCACCCATCGGCGGAACTCCGACACAGAACATTTTCGTAACCGCAGCATTGGCGTTGATCGCCGCGATAGTTGTAAACGTTGCGGGGATCAAGGAGTTAGGGGTCGGCGGCTATCTCAAACACTTGACAGCGGGAACCCCTTGGTATCTTTGGGCTCTGATGGTCCCAATTGAAATCATGGGAACGATCATCAAGCCTGTGGCGTTGGCTATCCGTCTGTTCGCGAACATGAGCGCTGGACACATTCTTATGGCTGTTCTCTTTACCTTTGCGGGTGCGGGCTTGGTGACGGTGCAGAATGCAGCGTTGGGTCTGAGTGTCACTGCCGCGTCCATGGTTGCCACTGTGGCCATCTACTTCCTCGAGCTTTTCGTCGCATTCCTTCAGGCGTTCGTGTTTATGTTCCTCACGACCGTTTTCATCAGTCAACTTAGCCATCATCATGAAGAGCACGGGCATGATGAGGCTCACGGTCACGAGCACGCTCACGCGTGAATAACGGATCGATTCGTCGCCGCACGATTCGTGTGGTGGCCCCTTCGGAAGACCCGCGCAGGATTTTTTCACCATCGGTCGGGCGTTAAAAACCCCGCCTAGTTTGTAGGAAACTCGAATATGAAGAGCTTCATTCGTAACACCGTTTTCGCCACCGTGGCCCTCGCAATCTGCAGCGATCTTGTGCTTGCACAGACAGTGGCTGATATCGGACCCAACACGGCTACCGCCCTCACGGGTCGCGGTCTCGCCGCGATTGGCGCTGGCCTCGCCGTCGTCGGCGGTGGACTCGGCATCGGCCTCATCGGTAAGGCCGCGGTTGAGAGCATTGCCCGCCAGCCCGAAGCGGCCGGCCCCATCGGCACCAACATGATTCTGGCGGCCGCGCTGGTTGAAGGTGCGACGTTGTTCGCGGTGGTAGTCGGCCTCCTGGCCGTGCTCGCCAAGTAATCGGTTGACTTTAATTAATTACCACGTCCGAGGAGAGCATCCTCTGACGCGGCTTCGATCCTGTTCCGTTACGTTGGTTCCCTCGAAAGGATTTCGGTCGTGCCCACTAACAACCGCAACGCTCGCTTGCCGTCGGTCATTTCTCTCACCGGTGCTGCATCCTTCGCCCTCCTCGCCTCCTCGGCGCTTGGCGCCGACGAAGCTAACAGCGCGGGTGCTCACCCTAGTCAAGGTCTCATCGCCAGTGTCTCGCAGGGGGTGGTCTCCGCAATCGCTACACTGCTCGTCTTCGGGATCGTTTTCGCAATCCTCGCCACCCTCGTGTGGCCGAAAATTCTCAAAGGTTTAAGAGATCGCGAGAACAAGATCCGCGAAGAGATTGAGTCGGCGGAAATGGCCCGGATTCAAGCAAAGGATGCACTGGAGCAATATCAAATAAGCCTTGCCCAAGCCCGCGCGGAGGCCGCGAAGATGCTCGAGACGACCCGCGCCCAGCAGGCTCAGTTAGCCGCAGATCTTAGAGCAAAGGCCGACATCGATCTTGGCCAGATGCGAGACCGAGCGATGCGAGACATTGAGAGCGCAAGCCGCGCAGCTATAGCTCAGATTTATAGCCAGACTGGCGCGCTCGCGAATGATGTAGCGAGCAAGATATTGCGGCGCCACGTCACCTCGGAAGACACCAACCGCCTCGTCGAGGAATCGCTCGGCCAACTGGCTGCCACACGCTAGTTCGTTTTGATCCTCCGCATTCTCTGAATTACGTACCACGACCTAAGTTACGAGCGAACCATGGCCCTCACCGAATCCGCCCCCACCGCCATTGCACGAATCTACGCTCAGAGCCTTCTTGACCTTGCCGAGAAAGACGGCGGAAGAGAACGAGTTGAAAGCACTCTGGGAGAGCTGGAATCGATCCTCGAGCTTGCTCGGTCCAACCGTTCATTTAGCGAGTTTCTCTCCTCCCGCGTGATCGCGACAGACCAACGCGGCAAGAGTCTTGAGAAAATATTCGCTGGTAATGCCCAGCCCACAACGCTCCGTTTCCTCCAGATTCTTAACCGCAAGGGCCGTCTAGGTCATCTCGGCGAGATCGCCGCGGCGTACGACGACGCCGTGCAAGCCAAGTACGGGCGGGTTGAGATCGATGTTTATACCGCCGAGCCGCTCGACGCCGCAGCCCGTGATTCGATGCGGGCGCGTTTGAGTTCTAAACTGGCTAAGGACGTTGTGGTCCACGCTTACACCGAACCCTCGATGATCGGCGGAATTAAGTTTCAGATCGGCGACCAGTTGATCGATGCATCAATTGAAACCCGTCTTCGTCAGATGCGCGACCAGATCGAACGCGATGGTGCGGCGCGGTTACGCGGCCGCTATGGATCGATGATCGAAGGTAACTAGTTGTTTTGCATGCCGCGTCGGCATGTTGTGTCTCCCTCAACCCCCGGTATCCACGCCATTTAGTCTGCCCGCCATGCCAAAGAAAACCATCACCTCCGTCGATGTCGCAGGCAAACGCGTGCTTATCCGCGTCGATTTCAACGTTCCCATCGAGAACGGCGCTATCAGCGACGACCGCCGGATTGCATCCGCGCTCCCGACTATTCGCAGCATTGTTTCTCGCGGCGGTAAGGCCATCTTGATGTCGCATCTTGGTCGCCCAGAGGGCACCGGTTACGTTGCGGACGAATCACTGCAGATCGCCGCCGATCGCCTGGCGGAGCTGCTCGGCCAACCCGTTTCATTTCCCGGCACCGACTGTACCGACTCGACCGCGGCCGCTGCGGTGGCAGCCTTGGGCAATGGTGAGGTTCTCCTGCTTGAAAACTTACGGTTCCACAAGGAGGAGAAGAAGGGTGATCCTACCTTCGCCGCTAAGCTCGCCACCTACGGCGATATCTACGTGAACGATGCGTTCGGCACCAGCCACCGCCCTGACGCTTCAATGGTCGCCGTGCCCAAGGCGATGGCTGGCAAACCGCGCGTGATGGGTCTTCTGGTCGAAAAGGAAGTTAAGTTCCTTGCCGAGGCACTCGCTTCGCCAGCGAAACCTTTCGTCGTGGTGCTGGGTGGGGCCAAAGTTAGTGATAAGATGGCCTGCATCGCGAACTTGCTCCCCAAGGCCGACTCGATTCTTGTGGGTGGTGCGATGGCTTACACCTTCTTGAAAGCGCTGGGCCGCTCGGTTGGCACAAGCCGCGTGGAAGAGGACCGCCTGGTCGATGCGAAGCGAATGATCGACATGGCCGCGAAGCTTCGCTGCGATCTGGTGCTTCCCGTCGACCATGTCTGTGGAGATTCATTCTCGGAAGCTCCGGCGGACATCGAAGTCTTCGACGAGAACATCAAGGACGATTTTATGGGGCTGGACATCGGCCCCAAGACGCAAACGAAGTTTGCGCTTACATTGCGTAAAGCCAAGACGATCGTTTGGAATGGCCCGATGGGCGTCTTTGAATGGACGGCGTTCTCCCAAGGAACTCACCAAGTCGCTAAGGCGATCGCGCAGGCCACCAAAGCTGGCGCGGTCAGCATTGTCGGCGGCGGCGATTCCGCGGCGGCAGTCGAGAAGTTTGGGCTCGCCGAGCAGATAACCCACGTCTCTACTGGCGGCGGCGCCAGCCTTGAAATGCTGGAAGGCAAGAAGTTTGAGAGCATTGACTTGCTTGATAACGCCTGATGTAAGCGTGTTGCGTCACCGTCTCTTCTAAACCATTGGGCCGGACAGTGAATTATAAGATGGCCCCACGAAGCGGCGTTCGAACCGGCGCATGGTGACGCGTGCGCGGTCTTAACGCTATCGCCGCCTTTGATGGCGGCAACTGCTATTCGTTGCGCGAAGGACTTAATATTAACAGAGCACCCCTCTCTGGCCTTGTTAGCGAGTCCATCGCGCAGACATACCCCGCTGCCTCATCTGCTCATCACCCCGCGACCAGGCCGGTCGGCAATGCAGCGTCGGCGAATATGGTCACCAGTTTCATCTGCCGGAAAGCGAAGATCTTCTCAACATCGGGCCGCACCAGAAACCTCTCGATGAGCGATCCTCCCAAATGCTTGTAACGGACGCGATCGGTACAGAGAGTTCCACCGTCTTGAGCCGCGAAGGTGTGAGTATGATGCCAGAGCTGGTATGGCCCCCTCACCTGTTCATCAACAAAACAAAACGGAGGTTCCCAGCGAGCGATGTTGGTGCGCCATCGGATAGGAATGCCGTGAATCCGAATAGAGTAAGCAATCGAGGCTCCGACCTTCATCTGGATCGGAAGCTCGCATCTAATCTTAAAGTGCAACCACGGGGGGGTGATTGCGTCTAGATTCGCGGCGTCCGCAAAGAAGGGGAAGACCTCTTGGGGTAGCCGCGGGAGCCAAACCTTTGTTTCCAAAACCTGCTCTTTCATGCACTCCAGCTTCGCCGCCGACTCCAAAGTGGATGAACCCAGCGCGAAATGTCGGATGAAGACGAAGCCAGCAATGCCGCCCCAATCGTGATAAACCTCGAGCAGATGAACGGAGAAGACGGCGCGGCTACCCCCTAACCGCCGAAGTCCGAGTTGCCCGCAGAGTTGAGCCTCGCCTCGCCGCCCGCGCCGTAGGGCCTGAAGATAAATCCGAAGCTCGCCTCGCCCGTGATATCGTTGTACCCCAGGTTCACGCCGAAGATCATCGAAGCAAACTTACGTCTTACCTCGAAATCAGTTGACTGAAATCCACTGATATCAACATCGTAAGCAGCGTTAAAGATGACCGTGTACTTAGTCGTTAGCTCATACGAAGCGCCGAGGTTCAAATACGTTGAGTCGAGGGCATTAATGCGCCGCCAGTCGGCGAACGTGGAGAAGTTCGCGGCGTGCTGAAAGATAACTCCCGCGTTGGTCATCGCGTGCTCACTCTCGTCCAGATTGTAAACGGTGCCGCCCGTCAACGCGGTCGAATCCGTGATCCGGTAAACAGTGTCGCCTATGAAGTAGTTGCCGGGATTAGCGTACTCGGGCCGGTAATCGAAGAAACGGCCAATCGGGGTTCTTGCGGGAGTCTCGCCCGATGAGACCACAAAGTCGGTGGTCAACGTAAGCAGGTCGGTCGTGTGCCAACGGCCGGGTCCGCCTCGCTGAGTTTGGAGCGTCTGAGTTGCGCCAAATCTTACAATCGTTCCATCGGCGAGCGCCTCGACGCTTTCATCGTAAACTGGGAGGTCCTGACCGTGAACGTTGGTACCCGCGTGCCACGCGGTTACGCTCGGCTCAACAATGTGGCGGATTCGATGTATATCCAAGATGTCTGAATCCACACCGTCGTAGACACGTTGAAAAGTAGTGGAAGCCCGCACCCCGGCCGCGCCATAAAAACGAGCCCGGTCGTCTTCCTGCGGTGAAAACTCGTCGAAGTTGGTATCATAAGCGGTGGCGCGACCAACGACGAACGGTCTCACTCGGACGGGGCCAACCTGGCTGTTCAAAGAAAGCTCGTGGCGCGTGTCGGCCCGGTAAACGGTGTCTTCAAAGTAGCCGAGTGCGCGGAACCGATCCCCGTAACTCTGGCCAGGAAGCAGTCCGAATGCTCGCTCGGATAGTGTTTGCGTGGGGAATCCGCGATTCTCTGGCTTGATCTCATCGAAAGCCAGCGACAGAGCTCCCACCCGATACTCCGACCAGTAACTGACCAGCCCCGGAGAATCAACCAGCAGATCGTCGGCCTGACGAACATAAGTTATTTCGGGGAGCTTGGTGACGCTATACCCCTGGCTTTGCAGCAGCCACTCGTTCGCGACAAAATCATTGACGCTCCCCTTGGCCTCGATGCTCAGGGCCGTGTTGCCGTCCAGCCGATCTCCTCGGAGACGATTGGTAAACTCCCTGCGAGTTTCGCCCTGATCCTCAAAGAAGGCATCGACGAAGGTCTCGTCGCTTATGTACGCCCCCTCGACAAACAGCGACCACTTATCATCGATCTGCCAACGTTCCTCGCCCACGATCAGGCCCCGGAAATCATCGTCTCGCTTGATCTCGGTCCCCGGCTTGAGCAGATCGGTACCTCCGTCGATTGGAACCATGTATGCAAACACGCTGCCCTTGCTTCCGGGGCGGTCCCAGCCTAGTCGCGTCCCCAGGCCCAAACCTCGTTCAAAGTAATAATCAAGAAGCAAGTCGCCCTTCATATCTGAAGGCTTCTTAACGCCCAGCAAGGAGTAGGCGTTCAAGGTTAACTTTACCGCCCCCGAACCTGAACGATTCTCAACCCGCAGATCTTTGATAGGGTTGAGCGAAGGGTCGCCGCTGAAACTAGGCCAGTAGAAGATCGGGACGCCCCCGGCACGTAATGTAATGTTTTCCGCGGCAATCAGCGTGGTACTCTGCGTGTTAACGCTTGCATTCTGCCCCGCGCTCGCCCCGCCTTGGGTGCCGTCCAGCCTCGCCGCGGGGCCGACTTCCTCTAGCGGCTGGGCCCGCACCGCCCGATCGGTCCGCGTAATAGTTACACTTGAAGTTCCGATGGAAATCTCGGGGTCAAGGAGCGACGTGTTGGTGAGCATCGCCTGTTTGGCCACGAACTGGTTCGCGGCGGTCTGCTGGATCGACTTGGCTCGCACATACAGGGGTAACTGGCGGAGTTCATCGTAAGTCCAAAAGACTGCATCCAGCATGACAGCTCGGTTGCCCTTCAGATCATAATAAATCTGCGGCCCGCGCAGGGTATATTTGCCATCGCTCACCGTCACGTCGCCCTCGAGAAAAAGCCCGCGAATGCTCTCAACACTAAGCCGCGCTGCATCTTCGAGCTTGCCGGGCTCCAAAAATATGACACACCGCTGGGCGTTGAGTTGGAGCAAGCGCCCAGTCTGTGAGTCGCTGTACTGCACGACCACGCCGTTGCTCGCCACCACCGCGTTCTCAACCTCGCCCGAGACTACCGTAACATCCTTTGCCAGTAATGTTACGATGCCTGACTTGGCAAATATCGCCTCGCCGCCACCAGCGATCACGGTGCTTTGTGCTGGCGCGACCGCCGCGACCGCACGAGCAGCCTGCGCATCACCACTAGGGCTAGCACTTGCAGCCGGTGCAGAAGTTGCGGTTTCCGCGGCTGGCGATGGCACCGCACCCGATCCGGCAGGTTGGCCAAGAGGGGTGCCGCCCGTCTCCTTATCAGCGCTTACGACCGGAGCGACTTGTGCCCCACTTACCTTAGCCGGTTGGGCTACCTTTGCCGCCGGTGTCCCTGGGCTCGTAGGTGCGGGAGGATTGGCGGCGCTTCGCGTTGCCTGACGTTCCGCGGCCGCACGCCGCGCCTCGCTGCCGGTTGTGTTCGCCGAGTCAGAACCAGGAGGAGCGGCACGATTTCGACGGCCATCTGCGACTGCGTCAACTGGCTCGGCAGGCTGCACTACTGGCGGCGGATTCTTCAATCGCAACGAACGAACATACGGAGCCGGAGCGATTGGCGCTTCACCCCAGTTCGGATCTCGAAGGCGAGAGAGCGAACGCGCCAGCATCGCGCGAGACTCAACCTCGAACGCACGGCCAACATCATTTAGTAACTCTGTGTTACCGTCCACGGGCCCAGTAAACACTGCATCGGCGGCAACGCCAGGGGCGGTCAGACTTTGAATTACAGCTCGCACACCCAGTTGCTCTGACGAAATTCCCAGCGTGGCACTCGCGTTTCCGCCGCCAGCACCGTCCAAGGCACAAAAGACTTGATAGATTCCACCAGGTGTTTCGCCGCCCGGCGCGTTCCCGAGTCGCTTAATCCAAACCGCCGCGTGCTTGGCTTCAAACCGATATGTCCCCAGCGTAACCACTACGTCACCGCTTAGAAATAATCGCTGTGAGTCACCTTGGTTCCATGACCAAACCCGATGCCCTGAAAAGCGTAGTGACCCCGCCGCGGGTGCGATGGGAAACTCGAGGCCCGCAAAGTCTTCGCCGGAGACCGTTGGCTTCAATGACGTTGCCGCCTGCACAGCATCTTGGGCGGGCAGCTCGCGCGCTGAGACGGCCAAGCCCGCAAACTGAGCAAGAATCAAGAGGCGAACAGTCGCAGTAACGCGGCGAGGAGCGGTCATGGGGGACGATGCTACGCAGCCTGCGAACCGGACGCGCTTTGGGACCCCGAGCGGCTGCGAAATCGCCAGCAATGCGTGACGGGCACCAAGCCAAACGCATACCATCGGCCATGCCAAGTTGGATGACCGCTCAGTTACTAGTCTCGGTTATTGTGATCGTGCTGGTTATTCACCTTATGCTTATCTTTGTCGCGTACTTCGTGCAGATGGAGCGCAAGGTGTCGGCTTACATCCAGGACCGAGTGGGCCCAAACCGCACAGGCTTTGACTTTGGGCTGCCCGCGCTCAAGTTTCTCCGTGGCGCGCTAGGCATGGGCCAGCCGCTGGCGGATGGCCTCAAGTTCATGCTCAAGGAAGACTACACCCCGAACCGGGTTGACAAAGTGCTCTTCACCTTGGCTCCAATCGTCGTGGTAGCTCCGGCTTTGATGGGTTTCGTCGTGATCCCCTGGGGCGGAATCTGGAACTGCCCGGACATCTCCATCCCATTTCTAAACGTAACGATTCCAGGCGGACCGGTCACGATCGCCGGTGCATCGGTTAACATCGGTATCGTTTATCTGCTCGCCGTCGCATCTCTTGGTGTCTACGGAGTTACGTTGGGTGGGTGGGCGAGCAATAATAAGTATTCCTTCCTGGGTGGGCTTCGGGCCACCGCTCAAATGATCTCCTACGAGATCCCCATGGGCCTCGCACTGCTGGCCGCGCTGCTTGTCTACGGCACTTTCCACACCACCGGCATCATCAGCCACCAGGTTGATGGCGGCTGGATGATCTTTAGCCAACCGGTCGTCGCGCTCATCTTCTTCATCACCGGCCTGGCCGAGGCAAACCGCGCTCCTTTCGATAACGCTGAGGCGGAGCAAGAGCTCGTTGGCGGCTACCACACCGAGTACTCATCGATGCGGTTCGCGCTCTTCTTCCTCGCGGAATACGCGCACTTGTTTACCAGTGCCGCGTTCTTCGCGCTGCTTTTCCTGGGCGGATATCACCTTCCCTTCGTGTCCCTGACTGACCCTGCTTCCACTTCCTTTCTTGCCGTGATTGTAAAGTTCGCGGTCTTCCTCGCCAAAGTAGTTTTAATAGTGTTTTTCGGGATGGTCGTCCGCTGGTCCATCCCACGCCTTCGTTACGATCAGGTGATGATGATGGCCTGGCAAGGATTGATTCCTGTCTCGCTCGCGCTCGTCGTCATGGTGAGCGCACTCTCTTACTTCAACCTCGTGTCCATCGTTCCGCTCCTAGTTGGTAACATTGTTATTGCCTTACTCACGGTCGCGTGCGTTCCGCTCATCGCCAAAGGAACCAAGAATCACCGAGTCCCGCTTTATGGCTCGCGATTCAGCCCGGTCGAGGGTGAATTTGTCCAGACAGCGCCGCGCGATCCGACGGCAACCGCAGACCGCCCTGTCGCGGCCCTCTAGTTTTTTCCCTAATGCTTAACGTCCTGATAACGGCCGGCCCGACTCACGAGCCGATTGACTCCGTTCGTTTCATCGGAAATCGTTCATCCGGGAAGGTGGGTATTGCAATAGCCAACGCGGCACGCCGCCGCAACTTGGATGTCGTCTTGCTGCTCGGCCCCGTTGCGGCCTCTCCGGCACCGGAGCATGGTCTCGCGGTACATCGGTTCCGAACGTGCGACGATCTACAGACCCTGCTCAACGCTCACATCGCGGCGGCCCAACTGCTCATCATGGCCGCCGCGGTCGCTGACTATCGGCCCAAGCCCAACAGCGCGATGCAGGGCGGAAAGTTTCGCCGGACTGACGAGCCCGTGCGCCTCGAACTCGAACCGACCCCCGACCTGCTGGCGGGCGTTGGCGAGGTTAAGCGGCCCGACCAATATTTCGTAGGTTTCGCGCTTGAGCCGCAGGATGAACTCATCGCCGCTGCGACATCCAAACTGAAGCGAAAACGCATTGACCTCATCGTTGCTAATCCTTTGGAGACAATGGAGAGCGATCAGATCAACGCCACACTGATCGATAATTCGGGCGTTGTGGCCGCTCCGGGGATGATGAGCAAAGTTGACTTCGCAGAATGGTTTGTCGATGCAGTCTTAGCGCGAGTTACGCGATAAGCGATATGCGGCTTTTACCCATTTAACGAGGGAGTATCGCCTTTCTGCCACCAGACAGCGTGAACCAGACTGCGGTAATGTAATCTCGCTCCGCGTGGCGGCAGAAGTTCCGGGAGGGAGCGACCCTTTGAAAAGCTGCGGCTGCGACTAGTTCCACACCAGGAACCCTTCTACGTTCAGGGCGAACCCGGCTTTGTTAGGCTCTTACTGTCTGGCATGCCCGCTACTTCCGTGCTTCAACAATTTGCTCGGCGATTGAATCCAGTTAGCCTCGCTGCGCTCGCCTTCTGGCTCGCAGGTGCGCTCTCTTCAAATGCTTGCATTGCTGAACATTCGAGCACTCAGAACAAGGCGACTGAAGCCGCCGAATCCACAACGGTCGACCCTTCCGCACGCTTTGCAATAGAGTCAATGCTGCGCGATCTCGCCACGGCGTGCATGGCTGGAGATACCGACGGGTACATGAAGCATGTCAGTCAGGGCGATCGAGAGTTCTTGAACGAACAGCGGTACTTCGCCCGAGATCTAGCGAAGAAGCCCGCCAGCGAATGCCAGTGGACCATCAGTGAGCTTAATTTCAACAATCATCGGGCAACGGGATTACTTACAATAGAGTGGACGATGCTCGGAGCAAAACCGCGTAGTGTTTCGTTCGATGTGGCGTTTGAGCAGCTACCTGCCGAAGAGAGCGGTGTGTGGCGATATGCGGGTGAGACGTGGAAGCGCCACGAAGCGCCCGGAGTCTTGGTATTGTTTGATCCACAATTTAAAGAGCTGCCAGCACGCGTCGCCGATGCCTTCCTTCATGTTCGCTCGCACGTTGAAGCGGGGTTCTTACTGACGAACAAACAGCTGTCGACCCGGACGCAGAAGCTCAAGCTTTACAAAACGATGAAGCACCTGCAGGCTTCAATCTGCTTAAGCTACGTCGATGGGTTGTCGGGCTGGAACGAACCGGGAGAATCAATTAAACTTCTGGCGCGTGAGCAATCAACGCCCAAATCACTTCACTACTTAATCGCCCACGAATACGGTCACGTCGCAACCTTTGAACTCGGACCCAAGGCAAACGAGATCGCCTGGTGGATCTTGGAAGGGGTCGCGGAGCTTTCGGCGGAGAGTTGGGGTACGACCTCCCAGGGAATCGTCTCCGCGTGGGCCACCCACGGGCGGCTCGCGCCGTGGGAGGAGATCACAAATTTTGAGACGGTCCGCCCGAAGTGGCGGGGACACGTCTATTCCCAAGGCCACCATATGTTGGGTTACATTTCCGAGAGCTTCGGGCGTGAGAAACGCGTCGCTTGGCTTTCGGCGCTCGCCGCAGGCGCGACGCTCGACTCCGCTACATTCGAACAGCTTAAGCTCACGTTTGAACAACTAGACCGCAACTGGCGAGCGTCGCTCCCCGCGGCAGAAGGCGACGTGAAGCGAGAAACGAATCCGACTCCTCACGATGAGTGAGCCACCTTCGTAGTATTATTATCAACCGTCGGCGGTGCTGAACATCAGCGCGAGCGCTCGTCGGTAGATACCAGCTGGCAACTGTGCCACGGGCTGAGGTGCGCCAGTCTCGTTGAGCGACTGCGCTAAAAAGTCCATCATCACACCGGCATTGGCCTCGAGCACGCGCGGGCCACTCTCGGTAAGGAGCATGTCGATGCTCCCGAAAGTAAGGTTGAGCGCTTCGGCGGCTCGCAGCGCGAGCGGTAAATGAGCGACCCGCAGGGGGTCCGCCTCGTCCAGAAGCCTCGCCGACGCCCCCTGTCCTAAATTATGTCTCCAATTGAGAAAAAACCGCTCGTCTCGCGCGGGCACGCGAGACAGCATGAATATCGCATCTTCATCAAGGGTTTCAAGAAGTCGCCGCGTCGCGGCGGAGACGCCATCTCCGCTGATCTGGGCGGCCAGAAGTTCTAGCGTGGTGCGACGTCCGTCGCCGATCACGCTCGGACGCAGCTTGGCGAAAGCCGCTTCGCAGTGCCCGTTCAACAGAATAAACCGCAGCTCCACCTCCGCCTCCACGAATGGACTGATGCAAAGGGCGGTTGCCCTTAAAAAGAGCGTATACGTGCATTGCTCAAGCGCTAAGGCGTTGTTGACTCGCACAACACCGCGCCCGCCCGTGCCGGTATTTTCCTTGACCACGACGTTCCAATTGTGTGACTCGCAAAAAGCTAGCATCTGCGCCCAGTTTCCGCGCAGCGTGGGAACGAACTGCGCCATGCTGGGATGTAAATACAAGTGGTGACTTACGTGCGGCAGCCCACACATCGCCAGAACCTCGGATGTCGCCGATTTATCTCCGCAGATCTGGTGTGCTGCCGCTGCGTTGAGGTCAAAGCTATAACCGTAGACGTAGCGGGTGCAAGCCCCCTTTCTCAGGCGGAGAATCCAGCCCCCTCCGAGCAACGATAATTCAATACCGAGGTCGGTCGCGGCCCCACTGAGGGCCGAAACCAACACCCGTTCGCTATTGACCGGGGACATAACTTAACTCCTAGCACATCGTCATGCCACCGTCGATGCAGATCGTCTGGCCTGTCAGGAAGCCCGCGGCGTCGCCGCTTACGTACGCGACCGCCTCGGCGATATCTTCACCGGTCCCAAGGCGCTTGATTGCCATCAACCCCAGCACATGATCCTTCACCTCTTGAGGAAGGTGGTTGGTCATGTCGGTCTGAATAAACCCTGGCGCGATGATGTTCGCGGTAATGCCTTTGCCCCCAAGCTCACGGGCGATAGATTTCGTCAGGCCGATCAACCCAGACTTGGCCGCCGCGTAGTTGGCCTGCCCGGCGTTGCCCACGATCCCCGACGTAGAACTGATGTTAATAATCCGCCCAAACCGGTTCTTCATCATCGCCCGCGCCGCAGCGCGAATAGCGACGAACGCCGATGTTAAGTTGGTACTCACCACCACGTCCCAGTCCTCATCGCTCATCCGCAACGCCAGGTTATCTTTAGTGATCCCCGCGTTGTTGACGAGAATATCCAGCCGCCCTTGCGTCGCCGCGACCGATTCGATCGCCGCAGCAAACGGCTTCGGATCGGAAATATCTACTGCCACGATGCTCGCCGTCCCCCCCGCTGCTTCGATCTGGGCCTTTACCTCGTTGAGCGGCCCTTCGGTGCGGCTTATCAATACAACATGTCGGCCATCCGCCGCCAGCCGCACGGCAATAGCACGCCCGATACCTCGCGATGCCCCAGTGACGACTGCGACGCGTTTCGGGGGTTGGCTGGCAGGAATCGGCACTGAGGGTGTTTGGGACATTGGGAGGTACCGTAGTGCCCCAAGCTAAGTCCTTTCTAGCAGTTCGCGAGAATGACCTGTCATTTCCATGCTGGGCGTAGTCCACGGAGGTGATCGGAGTCGATGCCCCCAAGGCCAACCACGACCTTCCGCCCTACGCTTGGAACCATTGAGGAGAGCGCAAAATCGTTTTCCGATTGGTGTTTGTTAGCAAAGGAGTGAGCCTGTTATGTCGTTTGAAATCGTCTCCGTAAAGGGCCGCCAGATTCTGGATTCTCGTGGCAATCCCACTGTCGAAGTGGAGGTCGCGCTCGACTCTGGTTACTCAGCGATGGCGGCGGTGCCCAGTGGGGCTTCCACCGGAGAGAACGAAGCCTGCGAGCTGCGCGATGGTGAGAAGAATGTTTACTTTGGCAAGGGTGTGCTGAAGGCTGTTGCGAACGTAAACGACCGCATTTCGCCCGAACTGCTCGGCATGGATGCTCGCCGCCAAGAAGAGATCGACCGGCTCCTGATCGCTCTTGATGGGTCCACGAACAAGGCAAACCTGGGGGCCAACGCCATCTTGGGCGTCAGCATGGCCGTAGCCAAAGCTGCGGCGGAAGCCAGCGGCCTGCCGCTATATCGTTACCTGGGAGGTAGCGGCGCTAAGACATTGCCGGTCCCGATGTTCAACATCTTAAACGGCGGAAAGCACGCCGACAACACCGTTGATTTTCAGGAGTTTATGATCCAGCCTTGGGGCTTTGATACCTTCGGTGAAGCGATGCAGGCTGGCGTTGAAATTTACCATACGCTGAAAAAAGTGCTCCACGAAAAGCACTTGAGCACCTCGGTCGGTGACGAGGGCGGCTTCGCGCCTAATCTCAAGAGCAATGAAGAAGCGTTGCAAATCATTGAGGAGGCCGTGAAGAAAAGCGGCTACAAATGGGGCGAGCAGATCTTCGTCGCGCTCGATCCGGCCACCAGCGAATGCTGGAACGAGGCCGAAAAGGCGGGCAAGAAGGGTTACCTTATGTTTAAGAGCAGCAAGCAGGTGCTCTCCACCGATGAGATGATCGACATGTGGGCGGGCTGGTGCGACAAGTACCCCATTCGTTCCCTTGAAGATGGGTTGGCGGAGAACGACTGGGACGGGTGGGCGAAGTTAACCAAGCGCCTGGGTGATAAGGTGCAGCTGGTGGGCGATGACTTATTTGTTACAAATAAGGAGTTCCTGGCCAAGGGGATGGAGAAGGGGTGCGCCAACTCAATCCTCGTGAAAGTAAACCAGATCGGCACGCTCAGCGAAACATTTGACGCCGTCAACCTCGCGATGCGTAATCGCTACAGCGCGATTCTCTCTCACCGCTCGGGCGAAACCGAAGACTCGACCATCGCAGATCTCGCCGTAGCGACCAACTGCGGCCAAATTAAGACGGGCGCCCCTTGCCGCAGCGACCGCAACGCGAAGTACAACCAGCTCATCCGCATCGCGGAGGATCTGGGGGATCAGGCAATCTACGGCGGCACGACTTGGTGGCGCAAGTAGTCTCTTCAGCAAACTCCGGCCCCACACCGCACCCGCTGGTCATTGTTCCTGCGGATTCTCGCGTGGCTGCCGGAAATCGCTTCAGCCCACATCTTGTGGGGGTACAGGTACTTGTCTTTGGTGAGCTCGCCAAGCCCTTCGCGGCGAGTGTTCCGCGTTCCAATACCTCTTTCTTTCCTTGGAGCAATTCCCGATGTTAAGTAAACGATCGTCGGCTCGTCTGGCACTTGGTCAGACAGCATTGATAGGGTTGGCGCTCAGTGGCTGCCAATCTTTAGACCCGCAACCGAAATCCTCTCGAGTGGGCACGAACATAACTGCCGGTTCTACCAACACAATCACGACCCTCGCCCGTCCGCCCGCTACGCGTGTTGACTCGGTCACGGATTCGCTGCACGGGGTTGAGATCGCCGACAATTATCGCTGGCTCGAAGGCGACAATTCCGACCCGGCGCAGATGGGCAAGATCAACGCCGACGTGGGCGCATGGACAGACAGTCAGAATGCTTACACCCGCAGCGTGCTCGACACCCTGCCCACTCGCGCAGATTTGGAAGCTCGCCTACGCCCCTTGATGGAAGTAGGCTCTGTCTCCGCCCCGGCCATGCGCGGCAATCGATACTTCTATAGCCGCCGCCAAGGCACCGAGAATCAACCGCGGCTCTTCTTCCGCGATGGATACAAAGGTGAGCCCAAGCTGCTGCTAGACCCCGCAGCGATCGACGCGACAGGGCTCACAACGATCTCGTGGTCGGTCCCCAGCCTTGACGGTAAACTTCTCGCCTACGGCACTTACCGCGCTGGTGATGAGAACTCCACCCTCCGCATCATGGAGGTTGACACAGGTAACGTAACTCCGCTGGAGATTCCCGGTAAAGTAAGTCAGATGTCTTGGCTGCCAGATTCGTCAGGCTTCGTTTACCGCAATCTGTCGGACATCAAGAATCCTTACGCGGGGCAGGTCATGTTCCATGAGATGGGTACCCCCGTCGCGCAGGACAAGCTAATCTATCGCCAGTTTACCCCGCAGGAAAACCAGAGGCTCGCAACCACCTATGGTCCTTCCGGCGGCGTTTCAGAAGATGGTAAATGGCTCTCGCTGGGTTACTCAACCGACACCCGCAACAACGATCTCTACGTCGCCGATTTCGCCCGCTGGCGCACCACCGGCACCCTTGATACAATTACAATCGCGGAAGGGCTTCCCGCTTCCTTCGGCGGCACCATAATCAATGACGTGCTCTTCCTTCAAACCACTTATCTCGCCCCCAACGGGCGTATCGTGGCTGTTGATCTCTCAAAGCCCGGCGTCTCCACGCTCGAGAAGAACTGGAAAGTTCTGGTTCCCGAAAGCAAAGAAGGCGCCGTCATCCAGGGCTTTGATGTAAGCAAAGATGTGCTCGCTGTAACGTATCTCTACAACGCCAGTAGCACCATCTCGCTCTTTGACCTAAAGGGCCGAAGCACCGGCACGCTGAAGCTCCCCGGAATCGGCACCGCGGGCCTCGCGACCGAAACCGACCGCCACGAGGCGTACCTCGTCTTTTCAAGCTACAACTTCCCGCCCTCCATCTTCCGTGTTGACGTAAGTAAACCTTCCGCCGAGCCCGAACTCTGGGAACGCCCCAGCGTGCCGGTAGACCCTTCCACAGTTGAAGTGAAGCAGGAGTGGTACAAAAGCAAAGATGGCACGCGCATCTCGATGTTTATCATCCACAAAAAGGGCTTGAAGCTCAACGGAAACAATCCCTTACTCCTCTACGGCTACGGCGGATTTAACGTTTCGATGACTCCCGGGTTCTCCGCCACACTCTTCTCCTGGTTCGAGGATGGCGGCGTTTATGCCGTCGCTAACTTACGCGGCGGTGGCGAATACGGCGACGCCTGGCACGAAGCAGGCCGGCTTGAACGTAAGCAAAATGTGTTCGACGACTTCATCGCCGCGGCGGAGTACCTCATAGACCGCCGCTACACCTCCAGCAATCGCCTGGCTTTGCTCGGGGGAAGCAATGGCGGCCTCTTAACCGGGACGATGGTGACCCAGCGTCCTGATCTCTTCAAAGCGGCCATTGTCGCCGTGCCGCTCCTGGATATGGTTCGATTCCAGAACTTTCTGATGGCCAAATACTGGGTCCCCGAGTATGGCTCGGCCGAGAACGCCGATCAGTTTGGTTACATTTACAAGTACTCTCCCTATCATAACATCCGCAAGAACACCGCCTACCCCGCAGTACTCTTAACCGCGGGCGAGAACGATAGCCGCGTTCACCCCTTACACGCCCGGAAGATGGCTGCTGCGCTGCAAGCAGCGACCAAGAGCGACCCGGCAACTCAGCCCGTTCTGCTGTGGGTTGATCGGGAAGCTGGTCATGGACAGGGTAAACCGCTTAACCTGCGCATCCGCGACGCGGCGGACACAAGAATCTTCCTCATGTGGCAGTTGGGGATGCTGGACGACTAATTGTCATCGCAGCATAACATCGGTATAAGTTAATCACAAACGCCGCCCCGGGAGGGACGGCGTTTTTTTAAGCCCATATCATCTCATTGCACCGGCTACTGGCTCGTCTCGCCCTCGGCCCCGTGCCCCGGCAATCCCTTAAGAAACAGCCGGGCAGCCTTGAACAGCTCCCTTGTCTGCTCGGCTACTCCCACCGCCGCGGCGTCTCGCGCGGTTCGGTCAGAAGCGTCGAGCAGAGTCCCCGTGGCACTTCGTCGATGCTTAAGCGCCAGCGAATCATCGCTTAAGATCTGCATCAGCGGAGCGTACGATTTCTGAGTTGCTTGCACCACCCGATCCAGTGGACGCCAGCGCTCGCGCAGATCATCGAGCTCAGCCCGTGACCGAGCCTTGAGCTCGCTGTTGGAATATTCGCGAGACTCTCTGGTCCATTCACTTATGAGCGCCTCTGCGTTTGTCTGCACGTTCTTTAACCGTTGGATCGAGGTGTCAACCCGCCCCCGCGCCCGCGAGAGCGATCGCCTGCCGTCGGAAAAAGCCTCATCGCGATCCTTCCGTGTGCTTAACTCTTCCATAAGCGCGTTGGTCTGAACTAACTCCCGTTCTGCGGTGTCCGCCGCGCTCGTTGCGAGCGTTACACTACGAGCAAGCGCGCCCAATCGATCCTTGGCGAACGCGTCATTAATGTAATTGCGTTTATTCGAGCAGCCAGCCAGCGGACCGCCGAGGCTGGCACATAGCGCGGCCGCCACACCCGCCCAAAGCACCCATCGGAACAACGCGGACGATTGAAATCCGCCGCTGTCAGCCCGGGTCACTCCCGGGATTGCGAGTCCAGCCCCAACCGTATCGCAATGGTTGACGCTGGTTGTTGCCGGAGGCAGAACTGCGGTGCTCATATGCCGCTCTTCAACAGGCGCTCAAGATAGTGAATATCCACCCCGCCCCGGCGAAAATCGGTATTCTCCACAAGCCGCTGATGCAATGGGATCGTTGTCTTAATCGGGCCTACGTGAAACTCGCGCAGCGCTCGCGCCGCCCGGTCCAAAGCCTGCTCGCGGGTGTCCGCGTGAACAATTAGCTTTCCGATCATACTGTCATAGTTCGGAGGAACAACATAACCGGGCACCACGTGCGAGTCAATACGTACGCCCGGACCGCCCGGCACCTCCCACCGATCAATCCGCCCGGCGCTGGGCCGGAAGTTATGCTGCGGGTCTTCGGCGCAGATGCGGCACTCAATAGCGTGACCCCGAATCTTGATATCTTCCTGCTTGAATGGAAGCCGTTCTCCCGCCGCGATCAGGATTGACATCTTGACGATGTCTACGCCGGTAATCATTTCCGTCACCGGATGTTCTACTTGAACGCGAGTGTTGACCTCCAGCATGTAAAAGTCGCCCTTGTTATCCAACAAGAACTCGCACGTCGCCGCGCCGCTGTAGGCAGCGCTGACAATCATCTTCGCCGCCGACTTGCAGACCTGCTCGAGTTTCACACGGTCGATGTTGGGCGCGGGAGCCTCCTCAATTACTTTCTGATGCCGCCGCTGCAACGAACAATCTCGCTCCCACAAGTAAACCGCATTGCCGTGCTTATCACCAAGCATCTGAATCTCGATATGCCGCGCCTGCTCCAGATATTTCTCGATAAACACCGACCCGTTGCCGAAGGCGGCCTGCGCCTCCTGGCTGGCAATGCGGAGCATGGAACGCAGAGTCGCCTCGTTGTGGCACACCTTCATCCCGCGACCACCCCCACCCGCTGCGGCTTTAATTATAACCGGATATCCGATCTCATTCGCGACACGCACCGCCTCCTCTTCGTCCTCAATGGCCTCCAGGCTGCCCGCAAACACAGGTACGCCGTTGGCCCGCGCGGTCTTCTTACAATCGACCTTGTCGCCAAGTTTCTGCATCGCCTCGGGGCTTGGCCCAATAAACTCTATTTTGCAGTCGCGGCAAGCCGCAGAGAAATCGGGCCGCTCTGAAAGAAATCCATAGCCGGGATGAATTGCATCCACATCCGCGATCTCTGCGGCGGCGATCAGCCTCGCAATATTAAGATAACTTTCCTTGGAGGGGCCAGGCCCGATGCAGATCGCGCGGTCCGCCATTTTGAGGTACGGCGCATCTTTGTCCGCGGTCGAGTAGACGCACACCGTCTCGACGCCCATCTCTTCGCACGCGCGCATGATGCGCAACGCAATTTCACCACGGTTGGCGATCAGTACTCGTCGAAACATGCTGAAACTTTCTAACTTAAATTTGGCGCCACGGACAGCCAACCGTCCGCAACCAGCACACAAATGTTTAACCCAACTCCAAGACGTGTTATGTTACTTCAATGAGTATAGCTTCTGGCCGAACTCAACCGACTGCCCGTTCTTCACCATCATGCTCTCAATGACGCCCGCCTTCTCCGCCTTGATCTCGTTGAATACTTTCATCGCTTCGATGATGCAGACAACCGTATCCGGTGAGACCGCCTGGCCAGCTTTTACAAATAGTCCCGCGTCCGGGTTTGGCGACGCGTAAAAAGTTCCCACCATTGGAGAATCGATCGAGGCTGTTGCCGACGCAACCACCGTGGGAGTGGCCGACACTGCCGGTGCCGCGACGTTCGCCATCGCCGACGGGGCCGCAGCATAATGTACCACCGGTGCGGTTGTCGGGCTAGCCCGCTTGATTGTCACGCTCTCCTTGTCGCCCTTAATTTCAACCTCGGTCAGGTCGTTTGAAGTCATCAGGCCGACGAGTTCCTTGAGTTTAGCAATGTCGATCATGTGTAAAAGTTTCCCAAACCAATAGCTCACCAAGGGCCGCCCGTCTGCTCACATCCAACCACGCGGACGAGAGCCGGGCCCGCTCAATGGACGGCGTTGGGGCCAGCTGCCCCGTCACAATGCCGCCTCGAGCCGCACCATATTAGCCCCGCGACACATTCCTTAAATCGTTCCTGCCCGCTCGCGAGTATACGCGACCCCGCCGGGCGAGGCTTGTCCTAGAGATGGCGACAGGCCGCTTCACCACCCCGACCGGCCAAACGTACTCTCCCCCGGAAACGCCCAATGGCCCGCTCATTACCAGAAGCGACTCAAGTTACGCAGATGAGCAGAGTCAGCGGTCTGGCTTGGTTCTGCACACATTAGTTACAACGTACACGCATCAATGCTTTGGGGTAGCGAACAAAGGTTAGTAGCACCGCGCTCAGTGATGACGTAGTCATCCTCAATGCGCACGCCCCCGACGCCCGGCAAATAGATGCCCGGCTCGATTGTAAGTACATGACCCGCAATCAGCGGCGTCTCCGTCTGCATGTTTGTTACACGCGGGTCTTCGTGCCCGTTTAACCCCAGGCCGTGCCCGAGCCCGTGACCGAAGAACTCACCGTAGCCGTGCTTGGCGATGTAATCTCTGGCGAGCCCGTCAATCTCACGGGTGGTTCTGCCCGGAGCTAAGGCGGCCGCCGCGGCTTCCTTTGCATCAAGAGCGATCGCGTAAATCTCCGCAATTTTCTTGGGCCACTTGCCTAACGCATATACCCGCGTCATATCGCTATGGTAACCTTTATAAATCGCTCCCCAATCGATGAGTACAGTTTTGTTCGCTTTCAGCTTCGCACGCCCGGGTCTGTGGTGCGGCAGCGACCCGTTGGGTTGTGCAGCCACAATCGTCTGAAATCCGGGCGCGCTACTTCCCCGCCGTTTCATCTCTGATTCAATCATCGCCGCGACTTCAAGCTCTGAAATGCCTGGCTTAAGTTCGGGCAATACCGCGAGCAGCGCCTGCTGTTGAATCTTCGCGGCCGCTTTAATTAATGCAACCTCTGAAGCGTCTTTCACCGCCCGCATCGCGCTGACAAGTCCGCTCGTTTCTATGATTTTGCAGCCGCCCTTTCCCTTGACATCTGCCAACCCCGCCGCCAGTTGATTACGTTCGGCCACAGTCATCGACTCGGCCTGTACCCCGCACTCTTTCGATCCCGAAAGCTGTTCGAGCACGACCGCACCCATCGTTCCTTTGCGGATAATTATTTCCGCGAGCGAGGACACCTCCGCCAACTCCTCCTGATAACGGAAATCGCTAAGCAGTTTGGGTCTGCCCCGTCCGAGCAGCAAGTAGCTATCACCCCCAAGGAATCCCGTGAAGTATGCCACATCAAGAGGGTTGGTGATCAGCAAAACGGGCACCCCCAACATCATTGCAGACTTGGTCAGCCGATCGATGCGTGCTTGAAACAGAAGCAACTCGCGTACCATGTAACTCACTTTCATTGCCTACGAACAACTTTGGCCTGTGCCTCACGGTTCGCCACAATTAACTGCTACAGTGTTGCTGTCTACTCCGCGCGCAGTGTAATGTGACGCCTGCCCAAGATTAACCCCGCCTCTGCCCAGCCGATAACCCCAAAACCTCTCGCCGCCCGCAACTCTCCGCGTACTACGCTCTCGCCAATGTCCACTGACCCCGCGACGATGATTGCCCGCCCCACGAAGAGCTGGGTCGCCGATAGATTTGTCCCATTCGGCTCATCGATCTTTTCGGAGATGACGCGCTTAGCCAACCAGCATAATGCCGTCAACCTCTCGCAGGGCTTTCCCGACTTTGACGGACCAGCCCAGGCGAAAGCAGCGGCCATCGCCGCGATCGAGGCGGGTCACTCGCAGTACGCACGGATGATCGGCGTTCCGGTGCTTAATGCTGCAATTGCACAGCGTTGGAAGAGTGAAGGCCACCCGGAGATAAATCCCGAGACGCAGATCACCGTTACCACCGGGTGCTCGGAAGGAATTATGAACTCGCTTATGGGCCTGCTTAATCCCGGCGATGAAGTGATCGTATTCGAACCGTACTTTGATTTCTACACCGCCGGCGCGGCGATGGCGGGAGCGACCTGCCGATTCGTAACATTACACCCACCACGCGATGGAGCCGCCCGCGGGCTGGCGGGCCCCGGCGAGTTCTGGTTTGATCCCCAGACCCTGGAAGGGGCGTTCACCCCGCGCACCAAAGCCATCATCGTCAACACGCCCCACAACCCCACGGGCAAGGTCTTCTCGTCCGCAGAGCTTGAGTTCATTACGGGCCTGTGCCTTCGCCACAACGTCGTGGCGATCAGCGATGAAGTGTACGATCAGCTTGTATTCGATGGTCCCCACCGTCACATCTCCATCGCATCGTTACCGGGGATGGCCGATTTATCAATTACGCTCAACAGCCTGGGTAAGACGTTCAGCCTTACCGGCTGGAAGATCGGTTGGGCGATCGCGTGCCCAGCCCTCACCGCCGCCGTTCGCGCCTGCCACCAGTTTGTAACCTTCTCAAGCGCCACCCCACTCCAGCATGGCGCGGCCGCCGTAATCGCCGATCCCGCACCATATGCGGCGCAGATGCGGCTCCTCTTCGCGGCCAACCGAGACCGTCTCGCCCAAGCGCTCTCTGCTCAGGGGCTCACGGTCTTCCCCTCCTATTCCACTTACTTTCTCATGGCCGACCACAGCTCGCTCGGCTACGGCGACGACCGCGCTTTCGTAACGCATCTCATCGAGAAAGTTGGGGTGGCTGCAATCCCGCCCTCAGTCTTCTACCATAATCAAGAACTTGGCCGGCCGCTCGTGCGATTTGCCTTTTGTAAGAAGGCTTCAACCATAGACCTGGCGATTGAGCGGCTCAAAAGCCTGGCCCCGAAGCGGTGAGCGCTTTTGCCCGGCCCGCTTAGATTTCGTTCCTCGCCCCCAAACCGAATAACATCTAGTTCGCGCCCGGCTTCCTTTGGGACCAATATACCTTCGCAGAAAGATGGACCGAAACTTCTTTAGGGCCACATCAGTATATTACATTTTTCAAACC
>CAYVFW010000012.1:0-10674 GCA_964450325.1 uncultured Phycisphaeraceae bacterium
CCGCAGGAATCGCCGTGGCGGATTCACGCTTCTTGAGACCATGCTCGCGTTGGTTATCATCGGCGTGGGTGTGCTTGCGTTCGTTGATGCGCAAACTTCATTTATACGAAGTAATAACTGGTCCAGCCATGCCGCCACGGGCATGCTGCTGGCCAACGAGGTGCGGGAGTTAAGCCGGAGGCTTCCCCGGCACGATCCTGTTACTGGACTTACATTGCTAGGAAGCGGGCCGACCGCGATAATTTCAGTCTGGGGTCGCGAAGGGGGCGAAGTTGACATCGACGACATTGACGATCTTGACGACTTGAGCAATGTGGTATTTGGCCCGGGCGGAACGTTTCCAGGCCCCATCAATGCAATCGGCGAGTTGATTCAGGAGATTAGCGCTGAAGGCGAACTCGTCTTCGATGAAGATGGGGGCAGCGTTCCTCTAGAAGGCTGGTCGCAGCGAGTCACGGTTGAAAAAGTCGATCCTTACAACATGAACTTAAGTCGCACTGTGGGTTACGAGCAGGCCCCCAACTCACAACTGCCCTTCATTCGTGTGGACCAGTTCCCGCTGCGCATTACCGTAAGCGTGCGGTACCAGGGGATCAACGACCCCGCGCCTGAAGAAGTGACGAAGCTGACGTGGGTCGTCGTACCGTAAGTAGGCGTGGACGACCGCGCTCGTCGCGGCGATGAGTGTTCCTCAGAAACAGACCGTGACATCTGAATATTCGTGCTGCCCGCCGTGCACAACCGTCGCCCACCGGTACAGACCGCGCAGCCTTCGCCACCGGTGCAATCACACCCCTTTTCAACCCGATGCCACGGCTGCGCTCAAGCCGAGCGTCTGGGTGCCCGATGATTATGTTCGCGGGGAAGAGAAGCACGCTGCACGCGTGCGGTTGGCAATCACTGAGTAATTTGTTATGACCTGCCGCACGACATCGCCCAATCATCAACGTAATCACAGCATCGCCACGCGCCGATGGTACCAGAGCCGCAGGGGCATCGCCGCGGTACTGGCGATGATGTTCCTCATTTTGTTCAGTTCGCTCTCGGTGGCCATGGCCATCGCGAGCCGCGGTAATATTACAACCGCCGCCACGCAGCTTCACGTCAATCGGGCACAGTCAGCAGCGGAGACCGGGCTTGGCGTGGCAAGGGCGCGCCTCGCTGAAGCTGCGGCTCGCTTTCTAGTTGCCCAGAGTAACATCGACGGCGCGTTCGGCGAGGCGTGGTGGATTGGCGACAGCGCGGGGCTGGGTGAACGCCAAGTGCTGCCCCCAAGAACAGGTCGCCAAGATTTGTCAGCGCCCGCCGGCCTTGCCGCGGCGCTGGCGCAGGTTCACACGCTTGACCAAAACACCGTGGCAGTTTTGGGCGTTAGCACCCCGATCCTCGGTAACGCCGCGGCGAACGCCAGCATCAGCGAGTATCAACAGTCTGGGTGGCTCTTTACCCCGGCGGTTGGCATCGAAGTGGCGGGAAATGGGCAGACACTTCCACCGCTTGCCTATGCGATTACATATGCGCCGCTCGCCAACGGAACCGATGTGCGTGCCATCGTGACGGGGTATGACCTTTCCTATTCGCGGGGCGGGGCTTTTGTCAAACGGACCGTGATGCAAGACTTTCGCATGAGCAAGAAGGTCAAGCACGCGATCATAAGTAGCTCGCGGGTGATGATCGGCAAGAATGTGATGGTCACCGGAAGCCTGGGCCTTCGGTTTTCCGCTGTGACGGCCTCCAACGGCGACCCGCTTATATTGCGGAGCGATTTCCGCGGGCTCTCTGCCACCCTGGACAATAAGCTAACAGCGCTCTGGAACGGTTTGCAACAGTACGATGCCGACGGCGATAACCGTCTGCGCAGCACACACTCAGTCGAGAGCCAGGGCGTGCCCAGCGGTAGCGTCGATTATAACGGCGATGGGCAGCCCGATGGGGCGTTTGACGACGTAACCGGTGACGGTTATGTTGATGAGTTTGATGTGTTCTTGAAGCACTACGATCTGAACGGAGACGGCAAGGTTGCTCTCTCTTCGGCGCTCACAGCCGGCACGCCCGCGCAGGGGACAACGCCCGAGTTTACCACCGATGAAGACCTCGCGCTGCTGATCGATAGCTCCATCCCCGATCGCAACCGCAACAGCATCTACGGGTTTGTCGACACCAACAACAACGGCCGCTGGGACAACGGCGAGATCTTCCTTGATTACGATAGTACGGTAAACTCTTACCGCGACCAGGTGCTGGGTTACCGCGACGGATTCATCGATAAGCGAGATCAGTACGCCAAGGTAGCGGGCAAGTTAAGTTTCCGTACTTCTCAGGGCGCGTGGTCGTCCGCTCAGGGTGCGCTCGCCCCGAAGCTACGGGGGCCAATCAAGCCGGGTAAGGGCGAGAGCGCCACCAACTTTGCCGTCGCTGATTCCGAGCTGCCCAATGTAAGTACCGCCGTCTTCTCTTCCACTCAAAGCGGCCTTAAGACTAAGGCCGACGGGGCGGCCCTCCCGGCGCAGGTGGCGACAAGCCTGGGCGTCTCACTCACGCAACTCGCAACTTATGTTGAAGCCCGCGCGGCGGGCACGCTGCTGCCCCGCTACTTGCGGGTTGATAGCGATACGAATCTAGATGGCCTTCCGGAAAACTCCGCGACCGCGTATTACGAAAAAACGCCTTTTAACGCGCCAGCTTTCTCTGACTGGTACTACCGACCCGTCTACGAGAACATGGTCTTTAAAGATGTTGTCATACCCATGGGCAACAACGGCCTTTACCGCAACTGCACCTTTGTGGGTGTTACTTACATTCAGTGCGACAGCGCGAACACGCACCCTTTGTGGAGCGAATACGGCAAGATGCAGCTGAGTTCCTCGACCAATCGGCCCGCGCCAGCAACCCCACGATTCATCTACGGAGATGTCGCCTCGGAGTCGAGTTACCCCACAATGCTGCCCGCGTCGGCCATTCCGCCGCTACAAATGGTGCAGATGGCAACCACGCCAATGGACAAGGCTGATATCCCCGCGAACCAGGTAAGCACCACCACTGGGTATCACTTACTTCCTAATCCCCTCGTAGTTGATGGCAGGCGCAACACCGACACTAAGGCGCATAGTAATAACATCCGCTTCCATGACTGCCTCTTCGTAGGCTCCGTGGTCTCTGATGCGCCCCAGAACTACACGCAGGTACGTAACAAAATACAGTTTACCGGCTCCACTCGCTTCGCTTCTGTACACCCCTTAAGCCCCGACGATCCTAACTTAAACCCCCAGGCGGACGATAGGGCCGATATCGCCAAGAGCTCGATGATGCTCCCCGGATACTCGGTAGACCTGGGCACTTTCAACAGCCCACCAGGGCAGAATCTGCAGCTCAAGGGCGCCATCATCGCCGGCGTGATGGATGTACGTGGAAACGCCGACATCGACGGGGCACTGTTACTTACGTTCGCCCCCCAGCTGGGTCAAGCCCCGCTCGTGGACAGCTCAGGAAACGCGATGGGCAACCCCGCAGATTATAACGCAACCCTCGGCTACTTTGGACCCGCCGATGGCGACAATGAAGGCCTGGACCCCACCACGCTCCCAGTGGTCAATGGTGTGCGAATCGCGGGGTGGGATACCAACGGCGATGGGCTCGCGGACGTCGCGGGAACGCAATCGCAACCCGCAGGTTCTACGGCGATTCCATTCAATGGGTATGGACGCATTAACTTACGATTTGACCCGAACATGACGCTGCCCAACGGCATCATGCTTCCGATGCAGATGGAGCCGCTGGCAGGCACGTACAAAGAAGGGCACTTATGATGCGGACCCGCACCACCAATATACAGCGCATAAGAAGTTGTAAAGCTCGCGCGGGCTTCAGCCTGGCGGAGGTGCTGATCGCGCTGGCGATCACCGGCACATTGCTCACCGCGACTCTTGGCGCACTCGATGCCTCCTTCAAAAGCTACAAAGTAACCACCGAGAGCGCATCCACCAACGTTATCTCGCGGATGGTTATTCAGCGGCTTATGTCGATGATCCGCAACGGCGTAGAGTTTGGCCCGTATCCCGTCGATGTGCTTGACTCTGCGCAGAACCCGCTCACCACTGAGTCGATCGAGTTCGTAACTTTCGATGATGGCTACACGCGTAAGGTAGTGCTTATTGATTCCAGAGCCACCGACGATAAATCGCTCGGACCCAATCAACTCTGGTACACTCAAACCACGTTTGTAAACGGCACGATAAGTGTGCAGGAAGCGCGGCCTCTGCTTAGCGGGGTCGCGCAAGTTCGATTCGTACTTGAGTATGATGTCGGCCCGCGTCTGGCCAGGGCGACCTGTGATCTAACAATAAAACCCAACGATTATCAGGATGCGAGCTTCGGGTCAGATATGACAGCACCCATGATCCGCCTTGTTTCGACAGTGGCCCCGCGCCGGCTTGACTAACCTAAGTTACAGCAAGGCCGAGAGGGGTGAAAAGCATTGCGGGCCAGCGCGGCGTCGTAGCTTTACGAAAGCACAGCCCCGTGCAGTTCACCATTGGAATCCATCTTGCGACGTAAGATGGACGTAAGCCGTGATTGCGCCCTCGTGAGCACATCGCGTGCGTCCGTGAGCTTCATCCCCAGGATCACGGCGATCTCGCGAAGGTCCTTCGCGCCGCCTCCACGCATACCGAATCTTAACTCCACTACTTCTGCTTCCCGGCCTCCCAGTTGCGCCACGGCAGATCGTACGAGCGCGAGGTTTTCAAGACCATCAAGCCGCGGTGTCTCTTCCGCAGCCGCACAGTCGATGCTGCCTTTATCCACCCCGAAGTCCAAGGGGCGGGCACGCTCCACCGCAGAGAGCTCCATCTCCTTAGCGATGCTGATGCCTAGGCTCGCGGCGGTCATAGTCGGCGTCGCGCCCTGCCCGTTGGAAGCCGCAGCCTGCTGCAAGTAAACGCGGCGGCGGCGAGTAACGTCCACGTCTGCCTGAAGGGTGGGAATGGTGCCCATTCCAAAACGAGCGACCGCTTCAAGCACTGAGCGCTTGATCCATGGGGCGGCGTAAGCTCCAAACGGCACGCCGCGGGTCGGGTCGAATCTGCGCGCTGCACGCAAAGCGCCGAGCATTCCTTCGGCAATCAGGTCTTCTCTCTCCTGAGCATCGCGCGCATATCTATTTGCAAACCAGATCACCAACCCGCGGTGCTGAGTCAAGAGTCGTTCCGCTCGAGCGTCGAGCGTTTCATCTGAGAGGGGTGCCGTAGCGCTTGCGAGGTCAACCTCCGGAGTCGTTGCGCCCATACCTAATTCAAGAACGAGCCCTTCAAGCAGCGATCCTTCAGCTGATTCAGTACTGTCATCAATATTTGTTTGGGTAGTTTGCATATCAGTGGTATCAATTGTCGTCGCATCGTCCGTATGTCAACTATGACAACATTACGGCGGTCCGACTGTGATATGTTCGCTGGCAAAACCCGGTCAGCGGTGAACTGGGAATGAACATGGGCTCATTTTGTGGATAAGTTGTGAGACGCGTGCTCCCGGTTGTGAAGGTGCGAGGTCAGGATCTCTGCCCCTTGTGAGCCCTCAACGACCTTTTGGTGCTGCAAACAAGCCGCCAAAGGCTCTCGTGCTAACTTATTGCAAACGCATTCTGGCGCAACTGCGCTTGTGAGGCACTCCGCCCAGCCGGGTCAAAGAATCGCTGGATCTGAACAAAATCATGAGCGAATACCGTCGTTGAATCGCGCCTGTTGCCAGAAATTTGCGACGCAGCCCAAGACACAGATGACCGCCGCGATACCTTCGAGCGCCGCAGCGAGCAACCAGTTATTGCCGATGTCGCTGCCAGCCTTTACTGACGCAAACACGGCGGAGACGATGAACGCGAGCAACATTCCAAGTGTGATAAGGGCTCTGCATTTCACAACTGCTCGCTCCATGTCCGGTTAGGCTTCGGCCTCAACCTGCAACCCGCCTCGGAACTTCTTCTCGTCTGCCGTTCCCAAACTCCTGCACACCCACGTTGTTAGCTTTTTGAGGCGACTTTTTACTCTTCTATTTTGAGGTTTCGTAATGCTTAATTCGCCGCCACTCAGATCCTTACACCGCGTCGAGATGTCAACTCCGGTTTATCTACTTCGCGGATACCTTGCAAGTGAAAACACCTGTATATCGTGCTAGATGACGACCAGACGTACCGGGCAGTGATGCATGGGTGAATCTACTTTCATTCTAGGTAATTATATTTACTCGCTACAGACGAGTAGGTGGTGCCTTGGCCAGCAAATTCGAGCGACTCGTTTCTATACTTCTTTAGGTTTTCACCTATGCACCCCACCGCAAACTCCACCTGACTGATTAGTTAGTATTCTCAGGCTCGCGCTCCTCACCTTCGGATTTGCCGCGATCGGGCAGTTGCTTATCGGAAACTTGACGCCCGGCCGAGTTTCTATGCAGATGCTAATCAAGGCGAGTCGGCTTGGGCCAGCTGGCCCAAGCGAGTTAGCCGAAGCGACTCGTTACCCTCTCGGCCGGGTGATACGCGGCAGCCGGATCGTGAACTCACAGCCGCAGATGAGGGTACTCGGGTCTGTCACCGCGGGGCGATCGGCACCAGGCCCTGCCTCATCTGCTGAAATATTACGAACAGTGATGCCCCCGCCGTGCAACTCAGCGATTCCCTGTGCGATTGATAGCCCCAGGCCATGGCCGCGACCGCGTCCCACTTCAGCGGTGCCTTGGGCGAATCGCTCGAACAGCCGCTCCATCAGTTCCTCGGGCACTCCCGGGCCGGAATCGCGTACTTTGATGTTAATATAAGTAGGTTCGGCGACTACCTTCAGGTAGACCAAACCCGCGCGCGGGCTAAAACGCAGGGCGTTCCTCACCACGTTGTTCAGCAGCACTCGCAGCAGTTCCTGGCTTCCCATCACCAGCAACTCTTCCTCGCCGTCGTGCAAAATCGGGTTGATCAAGACTTGGCATTGCCGCGCCATCGTCCCGCAGTTTGCTAGCGTCTCCAGCACCACATCATGGATGTTCACCACGCTCTCCTGCATCAGCGCCCCTCCGCTGCGTACACCCGCAAGTAAGAGGAAGGAGTCGACAGTGTTCCCTAGCCGCTGCAGCTCAGCGTTGACACTGCGGACAAACGCACGGACGGCAGGAGATGCATTGGTTAATGATAAGGTCTGCGCTTCGGCCATCATGGTCGCCAAAGGGGTCTTCAACTCGTGAGAAACGTTAGCGAGGAATCGCTCGTTCAGCGAAAGTGCTTGGGTCACTCTTGCTCTGGCCGCCTCAAGCTGCCCGCGCAGGTTTTCAAGTTCTGAGAACTGCATCGACCTCATAGACCTTAGCATGGTGGCGGGTTTCGACGGGTCCAGCGTCCCCGCCCAGACCCCCGCCGCGGCGAGTGGACGCAGCGCGAGGCCGCTGATGAACCACATCGCCAACGCCGTCGCGGCTACTCCCAGTCCACTTACAGTCCAAACGACCCGCCAAGCGAGCCTCGAAATTTGGTCGCCATACGAATCAAGTGAAAGCGCCACTGCAATCACCTGCTCGCCGCTCTTGAGCATGGCCCGCTGCGCGACGAAACGAGCATTCATAATCTCCGGGTCTTGGCCGTCACGGATGACTCCCACATCTAGCCTGCGCGGTGGCAAATTCCCCGAGGTCTGCACATTCTTCTCTCCAGCGGAGTTCGGGACCGCTGTGGTTGAACCCGCCGGGAGTACTCCGCGAGACCAACTTAAATCCGGGAGAATTAAGCCCGGATTTGTTACAATGGGCTTAACTGTTTCATCGGTGGTTAGAAGGGCCAACGCAAACTCGGTGGCCATCACCGACTTGGGCCCTTCCTGCAAGATGAGCGAGAGCGAGGCAGCATCGGGCAGCGTCTGGCTCGCGGCGATGAAGCCCACGCAATCCACCAGCCGGGCCTGTACCCGCTGATTAAAAAAGTTCTCCACCGACGAGCGCACGTATAAAAATACAATCGTCGCGAACATTGCTTGAACAACGACCGCGACCAACACTACCCACACCGTCAACCAAACGCGAAGTGAAAGCGGGCGCGCAGTCTCCGCCCCCTCGCCCGACGTTGCGGGACCAAGGTTGGCTCGTTTGTAGGTGCCACTTGAGTCGGATACCTGCCGAATACGCTTACCTTTCATGTCCGATCGTTCAAACTCACGCCGATTGCGATCAATCTAAAACGCCAAAGCGATAGCCAGCCCCCTTCACAGTGTGAATTAGCTCCCGGATATGGCCGCGGTCCATCTTGCGACGCAGTGTGGACACATACACATCGACCACATTGCTCGATGGCTCGAAACTCAAATCCCACACCTTCTCCCCAATCTGGGTGCGAGACAAGACTCGGTTGGGATTGCGCATCAGATACTCAAGCAGGGCGTACTCCTTATTAGAGAGCTCGACCTTTGCCTCACCTCGCTTAGCGCACCGTGTGTACAAGTCCAGCTCCAAGTCATCGCATTTGAGGAATCGTGTCTCCGCTGCGTCGCGACGTAACAACGCTCGAACCCTGGCGACCAGTTCTTCAAAGTCGAAAGGCTTGGTGAGATAGTCATCAGCACCCGCATTCAGGCCCGTGACTTTGTCTTGGATCGACGAAAGGGCTGTGAGCATGAGTATTTTGGAGGTGACGCATCGCCGCCTCATATTTCGGCAGACCTCTACCCCATCACGATCAGGAAGCATCAGGTCAAGCAAGATCACGTCGTATTGATTGCTGGCCGCCAGATCTTCGCCCTCAAACCCTGTCAGACTGGTGTCGACAGCGAAACCATTCTCTCTAAGCCCCTTTTCCATTGCTGCCAACAGTTTGGGGTTATCTTCTACGATTAAGACTCGCATAGTTTCTCCTTTAGTTCGCGGACACGAATCCTTCACGCGCTTGTTAACAACTGCCCGCATCGCCAAGCGCTGGCGCGACGGTCGGTAGGGCCGGTGCTAGGTTCATCGCAGAACGGCTTTTACGAGAGCATTTTAGTACGCAAATGCCATGAGGTCTTAATGAAGTTGTCTTCATCGTGGCTTTGTCCTCGGCTCATGCACGGCGCTGTCCCAAGATGTTCGATTATACTAAATGTTGGGTTTTAAGCTGGAAACTGTAACTCGCTCGGTTCTGAGCTAAATGGTGGGCAAATCATCTCTGCTTGATTTGCAGCGGAGCGCCGCTTGCTGAGCCGCTTCTTTCCCCACCATCTCCACCGGGCGGCGCATCCTTCCGCGAGAGCTTCGCAAGAGATTTTTAGCCGCACGAGTAGGTTTCATTCCTCGACTAATTTCGCTAGGGATAAGTATTGTTTAAATCAAGATTCGATGAAAGCAGATTTATCGAAACTTCGCTCTGGGCAGTGTTGTGGCCTCCACATACTCATTGCCTCACTGGAAGTTATTCCCAAACAAGCTTAACCCTCTACGTATCTAGACTGCAACCAGAGATACTAACAATAAGTTAGCATGTGCCACTTGATGGCAACACTGAGAATCTCCTGTTACCTCCACTTCACCATCTGCAACTCTCCTTTATGTCCTACCACAACTGACCCTGCTTAAAGCCTTTAATAGCTGATTACCACTCCCAAAATACTAAAGTCGGAACTCAGTTCCGCATAACCCGCTCCCTTCCTTTTCCCTCGGCGGCATCGGCCACAACTGGTGCCGCTGGTTTTTTACCCGACCTGCTCCGTACGCCTAAGAGCATCGGTAGGTCATCACCTTCCACTTTACGTGGCCCTCTCCATGGAGTAAACATTATGCTGTACTGGACTGTTATCTTTTTAGTCGTTGCGCTTGTCGCAGCTCTATTCGGTTTCGGAGGGATAGCTGGCACCGCCGCGAGCATCGCGCAGGTCCTGTTCTTCGTCTTCTTAGTACTCTTCCTTATCTCGCTCGCGACAGGCTTGTTCCGCAGGGGGGGCGTCTCGGCTCCCCGGCTCTGATCTTCAGTAGTTCAAGATCCTTAAACCTACTAAACCTCAAACTATTACGAAGGAACCCTCCCTCGTACTTTGACCCGGCCTGTGCCACCCTCAGGGTGGCACAGGCCATTATTAATGACTTCCTCGCGACGTCGCACTGCCAGATATTCAATTCCCAAAACCACATCCAAGGAGTTCTGCAATGAAACCCTCCGATCCTTCAACCGCTCAGCAGAACAATGCGATGGCCGACCCAAACACCCCGACGCCCACCGAAAATCAGGAAGCGCTCAGGCGTGATAACCCCACCACGCTCCCTGGTAAATCTTTAGGGTCAACGCCCGCGCGAGCTGCAACCATCGCGATGCCCCTGGAGAGAGACGCGGCGACGAAGCATAACAACAATCAGCGAGGTAAGTTCGCCAGTGCGAACGATGCCTACGAACGTAATACCGCTGCTACCGGCTCGGATCAGCCCCTCACTGACGCTCGTCCGGGAAAGTCCAATGAATCAGCCGCGACTAGATCGCCAGTGGACGCTCGCTCTGTTCAGGCCCAAACTCCGGCCAACGCGCGATCTTTCAACACTCAAACTCCTCCCGTGAAGGGTGCTGCTAATAGTGACGCGGCACTCATAACGCAAACTCAGACAGTTGAGTCCACGGCTGCGCCCGCAGTACTTGCCTCGCCGCAAGGCGGCCTCGCCGCGGCGGTCGCAGATGGTTACGACGATGCTAAA
>CAYVFW010000012.1:10774-36239 GCA_964450325.1 uncultured Phycisphaeraceae bacterium
GACGATGCTAAAACAGATATAGACTCTGAGGATGCCGCGGCTAGCACCCAGCGCACCGACGCCTCTGCGCAAGATGCCCAGGCAATGACTAACTCCGCGGCCAAATCAGGTTATGGCTCCGGGCCTAATAGTCGGGCAACGAAATAAGCGGGGCATCCTCCTCTGTACAAAGACTTCTTAGTGCACACGCGGGCGGGGTCGTGAGAAGTAAATGACGGACGATTTAACTGTTGCTCACTCCACGATAGCGACATTCGCGCACAGCAGAATGTCAGTTACAGGATCTCGACGGTTTACATCCTGATCTCGCAAACTTTCCCCTTGTTAGAAGGCACTCTCAATGAATACCGACTGGAACAACTTGAACTCCCCCGCCGCCTCCGGTCGCATAGACCCCATCACCGGGCTTCCCGTCGATGTCATAATTCAACCTAATCTCAGTCAGCCGAGCTTGTCTGGGTCCACCACAGCCCGCCGCAGCAATACGGCGACTGCTGTCATGGACTCACAGCTCGAACCCACCTTGGACGCGGAGTTTCCTTCCGTCCATTCCCGTCCGCTTCACTCTGGTTCAACTGAGACTTTCCTACGGGAGGAGACCATAAACGTTGTAAGCGATCTGCAGCGCATCAACCTTGATAGTTCAGCGGGATGGCGCACTGCGTCAGGTCATATCGAGGATGCAAGCCTGAAGTCACACTTCGAGCAGATTGCCCGGCAACGCGACCAGTTCGCCGCGGAACTTGCAAACCTGCTTATGTCAGCTGGGAAGACCCCGATCGAAAGCGGCTCAGTGGCGGGCACACTCCATCGTTGGTGGCTGACTGTTCGCAGTGCCGTGGGAGTCTCCAACATATACCCCGTGCTAGCCGAGGCAGAACGCGGCGAGGACTCCATCAAGGAACACTACGAAAAGGCACTCCGCGAACCGCTTTCAGCATCTGTCTCAGATCTCATCGCTCAGCAGTACGCCAAGGTGAAGCGCATTCATGACGAGGTGCGAGACCTACGTGATGTCTACGCCAACAAGAAATCATAAATGACCGGCCGATTGGTTTAAACTTACCACTGGTGCGGATGAGCGATGAAGAGATAGTCCGCATTTCCGAACCCTCTCCTTTTCCCATGTGGCTGGATCAACGTAATCTGTTGTTCCAGCCCTTCAAGTCTGTGGCTTACAAAGCGGTTTTGGTAATCGGTGTAAAGCCCAATCGCGTCAGTTGCGGTCATCTATTTCGCATCTCGGCCGTGTGGCGAGCTGCACCTTTGGTTTTCTCGACACTTATGAGGAGCAAGTTATGAACGGAGCACTACGTACAGGCGCGGCAGCATTCGGGGCTTGGAAGCTTGGTGGCGGGATCTTGGGCACGATCATCGTCTTCGTGCTGATCTTTTGGCTCCTCGGCTGGTTCTAGCGGGTGGCTTAGTCATGAGCGACAGGGATGGAGTCGGCCACGTCTTGCCGAAACTTCTCAGGTACACCCACCCTTAGCCAAGCGACATGTCCGCAAACCCGCCGAGTAGGCATCAACCACCCGCTCGGCTACGCCTGCTAAATGCTACGCTTTGCGGCGATGACCTCATCTACCACCAACTTCTCTGTCACGGCCGCGCTGGGCCGCGAGAGCAATTTCTCAAGAGGCGTAGCGTTCACGGCTGCGGTCCTAATACTAAGCATCAGTTCCGGGTGCCTTGAAAGACGAGTTGTCGTTGAGAGTGAGCCTTCCGGGGCCTCAGTGGTACTGAACGATGTTGAAGTGGGACGCACGCCGCTGGAAGCCGACTTTACTTATTACGGCATCTACGACGTGCAGGTGAACCACGACGGATACGAGCCCCTGCGCACCACTGCTACCGCGTCCGCACCTCTTTGGGAGTATCCACCCATTGATTTGTTATCTACCGCGTTGCCCTTCACTCTCCGCCGCAGGCAGAATTGGAACTTTGTCCTAACGCCTTCATTGGAACGCACGCAGACCCCGGGTGATTTGGCCGAGGGTGCCATCGCGCGTGCCAAAGCACTTCGCGAGCAGTTGCTGCCAGTGGCTCAACCATAGCTGATTGAACATCAGAATTCCTAGCTATTGGCGAGCTGGCATCCCCTTGACCGTGACGCCATCTCTTACGTTGGCGACAACCACTGCCCCTGCTCCCACCGTGCATCCCAAGCCGATGGTGACGCCGGGCAACACTCGCGCCCCAACGCCGATCAATGTATCTGAACCAATAGTGACATTCCCAGCGATTACCGCTCCTGGGGCCACGTGGACGTTGCTCCCCAGCACGCATTCATGCTCTACGATGGCACCCGTATTTATGATGCAATGCTCGCCGATCATCGCCCATGGCTGCACCACAGCGTTGGCACCGATGAAGGTGCCCGCCCCGAGAGTCGCGCTTTCACTTAACACAGCCCGCGGGTGGAAGATGCTAACAGGGCTTTTGGCCAATTGGGGCCACGCGTTGATGACGCGCCTACGGACTCCGATATCGCCGATGCATAAAACATATCCTTCATGCTCCGCTTTGTCGTCATCGCCCGCAACCATGACATTGCCAAAAATCGACCCCAAGCGAGCCAACAACATAAGCCGCCCCAGTGGTGACTCCATCGAATCGTCAAAATAACCTTTTATGCTCGCCCCGCCGCTAATAGCGGCGTCCGCTACCACCAACGCGTGACCGCCGCCTCCGATAAGTGCTACTTGCTTGATGCCCATGATGCATCATTGGACATCTGCCAACCAGCACGCCAACAATTCGACATGACGGCCGATATTCATCTTCCTTCTGGACATGCGTCAGAGCCACCTCCAGTGAACGTTCTCGTACGAATTGCGGCCGTTGAGTATCTCAACACCCGTCCCCTCATCGAGGGCTTGGAGAAGCTTCGGGGCATCAAGCTCGTTCGCGCTGTTCCCGCCAAAATAATTCAACTCCTCTTGGATAATCAAGCTGAAATCGGGCTGGCATCCATCATTGACGCCGCGGCGTCTCCGGAACCGATGACGCTTCTCCCCGTCGGCATGATCGGGTGCGATGGAGCCACCTTGACGGTGCGACTCTATTCCAAGGTTGCTTTCGGATCGATCGCAACGCTGCATGCGGACGTCGAGAGCCACACCTCAGTTGCACTTTCGCGTATCCTGCTCGCAAAGCAATTTCGAGCCTTCCCCTCAATCAAGCAGTTTGATGCGGGCACCGCGCCTGGCTCAGAGTGGCCAGAGGCGCTTTTACTCATCGGGGACAAAGTAGTTACCGGTGCGCCAAAAGCCAATGAATACCCCTTCCAGCTCGATCTAGGTGAGGCATGGAAGGCCCTTACCGGACTCCCCTTCGTTTACGCCATGTGGATGTGCCCGTCGCGGCTACTTGCTCAAAACCCCACAGGTGACGCTATCCGGCTCGCAGTCGCCACCTTGGATCGCCAACGAAGGCACAATTTGACTAGGATCGACTGGATCGTAGATTCACAAGGCCCCGCTGCGGGGTGGCCCATTCCCATGGCCCGAGCCTACTTGGGTTCGCTTCTCCGATACACCGTCGGACCCCGCGAGCGCACGGCCGTATCGACCTTTATGGACGCCGCGAAGGAACTGCAACTCATTCCCGACCGTAACGTTTATTGGTTCACGCCGCGTTAAAGGGGAACGCGGCCTCGCCGCGACTCCGCCCCGCGAAGCGTTGGCGATGCCCAGCTGATTCGGGCGTCAACGCGTGAATCAGTGCCGCACGCCGCCGCGTGAGTCCTTAAAACGAGCGAACGGGTCAAACCATTGCTCGTCGCATCAGCGTAATATCGTTCAGCATCCGCGAGATTGGGGTGTGCGGTTGATCCGGTTGCAAGACTTATTAGAATCACTTTTGTAGCGAGCCAAGTGCTCTGTCCGTCCGTCCAGTTTTTACCTTGCCTCCACTCCCACAGCTTCATATCCCTTTGCTCGCCCGGTTGGAACAGCAGCTGCGACTGTCTCCGAAGGAGACGCTGCTGGCTGACATCGTTCGCGCTGAGGGGTTGGCGGCTCAGTTGGAGGACGCTCAGCCGTACCCGGAAGAGTTTGTAATTTTTCGAATCACCGGTTATCGCCCCACGATGGCGGGGGAGCCGCAGTTAATCACTGGCGTGGATCTTAAGAACGAGCTTTCCGCCTTCGTCGAGCGGTTATGCGACGCTGGTAAAGTTACCATCGATGACTTTGATGCAGCACAGCTCATCGACGCGGACGAACTCTGCACGCTCTGGAATATGAGCCGCCGGACGTTGGTTCGGATGCGCAAGCGCGGGCTGGTGGGCCGCCGCCTTTTAGCCCCCGACGGCAAGCCCAGAGTGATGTTTGATCGGGGCGCGGTGCGCGCCTTTGAGGCGGCGCACTCAGACCAGATCGAACGTGCGGCGGATTACTCACGCATCAGCCCCGAGGATGAAGCTAATATAATTAAACGGGCATCGCGCTACAAGAAATACCTGGGATGGTCGCTTAACATGGCCGCCGAACGCATCGCGGAACGGTTTGACCGTAGCCACGAGGCCATCCGCCAGGTGCTCAAGCGGTACGAATCCAAGGCGCGTGAGGCTAACGAACGAAGCCGGGCGGGGCTGACCTTGGACGCCGAACCACCCCCCCCACTTATCTTTAACGAGGCCCAGCCACTTACGTTACAACGGCGAGAGGTGGTCTTTCGGGCGTGGCGGCTGGGGATTGACCCCAACCTGATGAGCGTCAAGTTTCGCCGGTCGCGCCCCGCGCTCCGCCGCGCTGTTTCGGTCGCACGCTCTCAGCGGCTGCTCGAATGGGCGCAAGACGGTTTTCTGGGTGATGCGCCCCAGCACGCCGAGCTTTCGCCGCTGGATGTAACTCTTCCTCCGGGCCTCGCGACACCCACCGATCATAAGTTTGATCATATCGGTAACGTAGCGCACGCCCTCTCCGCGGCTATTCTCAACGGTTCCATCGGCCCGCGGGGCCGCGCGATGCGGCCTGCTGATCCGCTCGATGCCGCGCCCGTCGTAACCGGGTTAGCCCGCGAGGTGCCCCGAACCATCAGCTTATTTCTCGCGCAGGCCCGCGCCACTCCCCCCATCGTCGCGGTTGAAGAGAAGGCCCGTTTGGATGCTTACTTTCATCTCCGTGCGTACGCCCTGAAAGAAATCTTCGCGCTCCACAGGCTCTTCCCAAGGACGACCGCGCTCGACAGCATCGAAACCCATTTACGTTGGGCCGCCAGGCTCAAGCTCGAACTCATCCGCGCCCATCTACGCAGCCTCATCGAAACCGTCGAGGGCCGGGCCCAGCGACCGATGGAAGATCTCCCCCGCACCTCCATGCCCAAGATGCTTGTGCAAGGGGCACAGCAGATCGGCGAAGCCATCGATGCGTTTGATCCAAGCCGAGGCGGCCGACTCGCCGCGTCGGTGGGGTTGGCCATGGACAAGCATGCCATTCGCTGGCTGAAGGAACTTAAGCCAATTGTCGTGGTCGGCAAGCTCCGCGCCTCGCCCCTCCTGCCCAATACTTATGATCTGCCGGACTGGAGCCTGCTGGTGTGCGCGTGGCAACGGTGGCTCGAGCCACATCCGCGGGTGCGGCTCGCCACCGTCTCGCCCGTGTTCGACGGCGTGATGGCCACGTTCTTGCGCCGCCGTTTCGGTTGGGACGGCGCGCCACCACACACGCTGGCGCAGCTCGCCCAGGAGTTTAACTTCACCCCGGTGCGTACCGCGATATTCGAGCAGCGATCATTGCACGCCGCCGTTAAACTGCAAGACTTACCTCCGGCCGAGCAGACCGTGGCAGGTGCGCGTTCCTTACTCACGGGCGGGCCCGGGGTTGCTACACCTGTTCGGCCGCCCGCATGAAGACACTGGCCCAAGGGGCGGGCGCGACGGAGGCAATTTCAATTAATATTTGGCTCAGCTCTTGCCGAGGGGTGCGGGTAATTACCTGCCGGTGCTGGACGATGGCCGCCGCGATTGCGAGATAATAACCCGCGAGACCCGCGAGATAACCATCGCGGTCCGAGGGTGATTTGACCATGTCCTTGCCGAGGTCTTTGAGCGCAATCAGCATGTTCAAAGGGGCGACCGCGGTGAGGGATTGTAAGTCAATACCGACCGATGTAAATGGATCACGCCTCATCACCTCCGTGGCCCACTCGCTCCCGCCCGGGCTCTCCAGGCGGTCGACCAGGTCGTCCGCCGCGTTACGCGGCGATGGGAGACCTAAACGTAACAACACAGATGCCCTGTTTGCGCTGATATTGTCGTAGATGCTGGCCGGGTCGCTGCCTGGCCCGGGTGGCGCGCCCTCGGGCGGCGGGCTCTTTGGGATAGTCATGGCGACTCCGGCGTGCTGGTTCTGCGCATGGCCTGCGGGGCGAGGACCCCCGCGATGCGCAGCAGACTATTAATTTCATCATCCACGCGGGCGGGGTCGGCGCCGTCCCGCATGAAGAGCTCACGCAGGGCCGACTGAAACTTACGTTTGGCGGTGCGGGCCATGACAGCGGCCCGGGTAGCATCCACCCCGTGCAGCACCCCGACTTGTTCATACGGCTGATCCAGGTAGAAATGGGCTTCAAAGATCTTAAAGTGCTCGGCCAGGCCCTGCGCCTCGCAGAGCCGACCGGCCTCGATCATGGCCTGACGCACCACCCCCCGCAAGAATACACCATCTATGTCCTTTGCGGCCTGCGCTTCTTCGTACACCGGCTCGGGCATCTCCGCCCCGCTGCCGCGATCAAACTTACGTTTATCGCGGTGCAGTTCCTTCAGATAAAAACAAAAGCCGTTGATCAGCCAGTGCCGCAGCCGCTTTCCGCTGGCTTTCCAGTCGCCGAAGAAATCTTTCTTGACAAGGCGGCTGGCGAAGAAGCCCTGCACCACTTCCTCCGGCTCTCCAAGGTAACGATCACGCGTGCCGCGAAAGTAAACCGTGAGCGGCCAGAGATAGACAGCCATAACATGATTGTTAAGCTCTCGTCGGCCCGATTCACCCAGGCCCATACGGTCCTCGATCCATGTGCCGCGGGTAAGCGGGAAGACGTCGGGTTTAGTAGCTTCTTGCATAACAGCAGATGATACTGGCCCTGGCGGCCCTAGGTTGCGGCGGGGCTCCCCATAAATGGCCGCGTTAACTTTTTTCGCCCAACTCGGGTTCGCGCTCATCCCTCTCCCTGCTGCGGTGGTGTTTCTCAGATTCGATCCGCGTCGGTCTGTCTCCTCGCGATGTCGAAGGCAATGTCTGGCAAAGCTCGAGCCATGGTGGCTTCCTCTCGATCTCGCTCGGTCGGCCGCGTCGCTGGCTCCCTCCACTCTTGAGCGTCCGACAAATCGGGGTCTTTGCGCTGGTGATCCTGCTTGCGAACGCTGACCTAGACCCTCAATTTCGACGCAGGTCTGCGGACCCCCCTTCGCTTTATCTGAAATTCGCGAGGATCGCCACGCGTTTGAGTTCCAGTTTGTGTCGGAAGTGGACGGGTCTAAGGATGAATTCACAGTCGCGAGCAAGCCCGCGGCGGAACGGAGGCACCACGCCGCGATTTGGCGGACGTAAAGCCTTAGTTGACTGTTGAGGTTCATAGATATTAAGAAAGCCAGGTCTACGAAGAGTCGGCGCGCGGAGCAAAAAACAACGAGCCGCATCATGTTTCGATGCGGCCCGCCATAGAGGACTAAGTGCTTGCACGGTAAGGGCTAACAACTGCTTCTTGGCCCATACGCTGCCGCGATTTATTTTTTCTCGACCTGGCGTTGTTCGGATGATTTTTGGTCATCGAGTTTCTTCTCGAGAGCATCCAGACGCGAGTTGAGGCGGTCAAGTGCTTGTGCCAGACGGTCAAACTGACCGGCTTGACGGTTACTCTGGTCCTCCGATTGGACTGCACGCTCGGAACGCCGTTCCTGCTCTAGCTGGGACATCGGCCGTTTGTTTCGGTCGTTCTGGTTCATCCGTTCTTTGGGAGCCTGCGGGGCCCGTGGCGAGTTTGGGGGCATTGGAGGAGCCGGAGGGGCGGGTACTTCAAAGACTTGTCCGGGCATTTCGCGAAAGAACATGGTGCGACCGCCTTTGCCGTTACCTTCGCCGCGAAGTGCTCGTAGTTCTTCGCGCCACTGACCGCTATTTGCTTCAACCTCAGTGAGGGCTTCTTCGAGCGCTCGGACGACATCATTCTTAATTTTGTCCGCGTCGTTGCCAGCTGCTCGCTTCACTTCGCTCAACGCTTTCTTGAGTGACTGAGTAACAGTGTCTTTGACCTCGTTGCCCATGTCGCCCCATGCGAAAGCGCGAGCGGGGTTCTGATCGCCGAACCGCTCTAACTCCATAGCGGCTTTCTTTTGCTCCTCATCGCCGCGTGCCTTGGAGAGTTGTTCTGCATCATACTTGGCGAGTTGAATCGTTAATTCTTTGCGTTCGCCCTCGCGGTCTACGACTACCTTGAGAGAATTGCCGGGCTTCTTGTTCTCAAGTGCATCGCGGAGCGACTGATTGCTTTCAACTTTCTTGTCTTCAATCTCGACAATGACGTCGCCATCTTTAAGTCCCGCGCTATCGCCCGGCAAGCCTTTCAACACGCGTTGAACAATAATGCCCGCTTCTTCGCTGCTGTAATCAAGGAGAACGCCGACCATCACCGGCGGATCAATCGCGGCGAGCTGGCCCTGCGGAGTTAGTATCCTCAGGTTCTTCTGGCCCCGACTTGGGGCTGCGGGCGCGACAGGGATGCTATTGAGATTGAATGTATGGATGACTGCGCCAGACTTGTCCAAGACTTTAATAGCGTCGGGAGTGCGCTCGATGCGTTCGGCGGGCACGGTTTTGCCGTTGTGCTCAACGACAAGCGAATCGCCGCGCATGTTTAATGTGAAAGAGTCTTGGCCATCGCTCTGGGTAATCACGATGTTGCTACCTGCGGAATCTATCATGCGGCCGTCGTGCGCGGGGCCGCCTTGCTGAGCGGGCCGCTTTGTGCCGAGGGGAGTATCGAATGTGCCGCGGAGTTGCATTGGGGCTTCTTCCCCGCCAGATTGGGCTTGTGGTGCACTCTCTTGCGCGCTGACGAGTGCGCCGCTCGCGGCGACAAGCGTGGCGGCGAGAATCACGGCCAGTCGCTTGTGGGGACGAAATGAGTGTGACGGTGCGGGCGAGTTGGTAACTGTGACATTCATGATCATTGATCCTTTCGACTTACTGTCGCTGCTTACTTTGCTGCCTGGGGCCTTACACCTTAATAGGGCGGAGTGGCTTTGTTCGGCTCCTGCCGCCTAACGCCAGGGCCCGGCAGCGGCAACGCTGACTTCTTTTACATTACTAACGCCGCAGTAGAAGTCCAACGATGTTTGGCTTCGCGGCCGGAGGAAACTCGTAACCTTGGACAAACGCGGTCCACTCACGCAACCTGCTTTACTCGTTTTCTTTCCGAATCAAACGAAATCTGAATCTGCCCCGCGGGCAAAGGCTCAACTAAGCAGGCGGAGGTGTTTACTTATATCCGACTCGTGATGATGACCTGACGCTTGCCTGATGCTTCTTTTACCATCTGCCGCTCTGTGTACAGATTCGGTAGTAGAGTGATCCCGTCGCCCCAACCGCTGCTTTTTTCTAACATAATAAACCACCAGAGGGGCGCGAGTTATCGCAACTCGGGCTCGCGCGGGCGGCGGACGGGCTCGATCGGCATGAGGCGCAAGGAGGCGGAGTTGATCAAGTCTCCGGGCTCCAGGCTGTAGGGTCGCGAAACAATGGCTGACTCGACAATGGGTCGCTCGTAGACCACTCGATAGCCCGCGCCATCTGGCAATTGCTCAACCCCGAGCAGCCGCATCGGCTGTTCAGCAACGACTCGACCAGCTCGTCGGCCTTGATCTAAATAGGCGGTTAACGACGCCGTTGGATCGCCGGAGGCGTTCGAGCCCGGAATCGTCCCTTGCGGGAACCCCGCGACGATGTTGGGCTGGCCGATCGAATCGGTCAACTCGGACGACGAACTCTTGACGCCAAGCCGCGAGAGGGAGGCGAGAACGATCGTCGCAGCGACCGCCCAGCCCGCCCACGCGCCCAACCGGCGCGAGCGTTCGCTTCGACGCGGCGGGTCCAGTGGGTAGGAATGTACACTATTTGATTGGTCGGCAGCGTGTGCGACGGGAGCCTTGGAAGTGGCCGAGCCAGATGAGTCGCTACGCCTGAGAATGTGGACGGGGGCACTCACGCGCCCCGCGATTGCCGTCTCCTGTAGAACTTGGGCTACTAGGTGACGGTGGTCGCGCTGTGCTCGGGCAAGATCGCGATATAGCGTGGGTTGGGCGGTGGCGAATGCCTCAAAGGCATCCCAGTCGAGGCCGCTATCGCGTCCATCGATGATGCGAGTAATTAGAAGATCGGGATCAACGTTGGGCATATCACTTAAATAGATGCGAGTTGGCCCTGACTCCGGCAAGACTTTCAGGTGTGCAGGATCGTGGGAGTAATGTGAGTTGGACATGACGAGTAGCCTTTCCTGAGAGGATGGAAGTAGCAAGCGGAGGTAAAAATACCAAACACTATACTCTCTTAATTTGCAATACTGGATACTATTCGTACGATTATTGGTAGTAGATCCGCCGGTGTCGCATTTTTGAGAAGGCTGGCGGGCCAATCTGGGGCTTCTTCTGACGAGTGACCTCGGGATCACTCGGAGCCTCGATTAGGCAAGTCTGGGCGGATGGGGGAGGTTGAGCGAGATTGCGGGGCCTGGGTATCCTTGGCTCGATGAGAACGAACCCGAATCATCGATCGGCGTGGTTGCTGCTTGGGGCGGCCGCGTCGGTTTACGCCGCGGTGATCTGGTGGGGGCGCGTGCCCCACCGGGTGGCCTACGACCAGTTGCTCTATCACTCCGCCGCAATCGCGGAGTTTGTGCAGCAATGGCCGCGGCCAGACTTAAGCGATTATCTCTCGGCGACGACGCCGGGGCTGCACCTTGCAATGGCGTGGCTGACGGTTACGTTTAGCGTGGGGGTGGTGGCGCATCAGTTAGTCTGCGCGGTGCTCACGCTGGTGCTGATCGCGACGTTGCTTTGGTTTAGGCCATCACGCCAAGCGGGGCCGCAGATATTCGACGCCATCGGAGGGCAGTACGGGTGGGGAATGAGCCGCGTGGGCGAAGTGATCTCGGTCTTACCTTTTGTTACGTCAATCTATGTGTTCGCGAGCGCAGTGTGGGTGCTGCCGGACAACGCCGCGTGGCTGGGTGTGCTCGTGATGTTACTTTTATCACTCGCCCCGACCCTGAGCGTGCAGACGGTTTTGTTTTCTGGACTTACGCTTACGGCGTTGGTGTTGACGCGGCAGGTACACGTGTGGACTGCGGGGCCGCTTTTGGCCAGATGCTTTCTTGAGGGCCTTCGCGCCGATGGGCGGCCGCTTCTGGGGGCGGGGTGGTCACCACGGCCGGGGCTCGGACGGGCGAGCGTACACGCGAGCTTTGCCCTGCTCGCCTGTCTACCGGCTGTGCTGGTGCTGGTTTATTTCTATGGAATCTGGGGGGGGCTCACGCCGCCGACGTTCCAGCAGCAGTACCACGCGACCAACCTCGCCGGACCGGCGTGGATGCTCTCGCTCCTGGGTTTTGTAAGTCTCTTCTTCATCGGGTACCTGCTACCCGGCATCATCGAGGGGTGGCGGCGTGCAAAGCTGCTTTTAGTGCTCGGCGGAATCGTCGGAGTAATTGTAAGTATTTTGCCGCGGACATCCGCTGGTTTACCCTCGGACTACTTCGCGGGCCGCCGCACGGGGCTGTGGGATGTTGCAGCGCTGGTGCCGGAGCTTGGGGGGTACGCCTCGCCCGTGATAATACTATTCGCAGGGATCGGGGGGGTGGTGCTGACCTCGTTGCTTATGCACCTAAGGCTGCCGCAGGTGGGGGCGGTCTTAAGCGCGTTCGCCGGTTATTCGCTCGCGCTCGCGGCCGGGGGGGAACTGTGGCAGCGGTACGGCGAGCCGTTTATACTGATGATGATGGTTATATTATTACGATTCGCGGGGGCGGATCGCGAACGGTTGAGCTCGACTTACGAAAAAGGTGGCGTGGTAAACTGGGTGTGGATTCCCCGAATCATTTCTATGGCGGCGCTGGGCCCGCTGCTGCTATCGGCGGCCTTTGTTGCGCTCAATGTAAGGGATATACGTAAGCCCGGATCGCAGTTACTTACCCAGCCAGCTCCACCCGCGGAGACGGCGTCGGCGACGGTTCCTAACCCTCGTCCTGACTCGCCTCACAGCCGCTACATGATTTCTAAAGGACGGCTGAAGCCTCGTGCGAACGTGCAACTGCAAGGTGCGCACGAAGCTGACGGTGCCACGAAACAGGGCGACCAACCGCAGTAGACGCATGGCCCGGGCCGGGCTGAGCCGGACTGGACTGGGCCGAACTGGGCCGGGCCGGGCCGGGCTGGGCCGGTTCACCCCAAATACTTACGGTTAGAACCGGCGAGCCTTGGCGCCTTCAAAGGCCGCAGGGTTTACTTCACTTCTCCGAGGATCTCCCAGGAGAGAGCGGCGGAGAGTGATGGCGTCATAAATTTGAATCCAGCGCGGCGGAGCAGATCAGGCACAGCGCGGGTGCTGGTCAACGCAACGTCGGCCATTTCGCCCGCGCCAGCGCGAAGAAGCCAACCGGGAACTCGCAGGCCCAGCGGGCGCTTCACCGTCCGGGCCAGGCGGTCGGCGAACTCCCGCATTGTCACGGGCTGTGGCGCGACCGCGTTGAGCGGGCCTCGAACCGACTCGGTGCTGAGCGCGTGAAGTATCACGCCCATAAGGTCATCCTGCCCGATCCACGACCACCACTGCGTGCCGCTGCCCAGCACCGGCATAAGACCGGCGCGAGCGAAGGGGAGCAAACGCGCCAGCAGCCCGCCCCGGGGGCTGAGCACCAACCCGATTCGTAATATTACAACACGGATGCCCGCTTCCTCCGCGGGCTTCACGGCGGCTTCCCACTCGCGGGAGACTTCGGCGAGGAATCCGCTGCCCACCCCGGCCTCTTCAGTCAGCTCCTGGTCGCCCCGGTCGCCATAGTAATGAATGCCCGATGCGACCACGAGCACGCGCGGGCGATTGCGCAGGCTCGCGGCGGCGCGAGCAATTAACTTGGTGCCCTCAACGCGCGAGTCCCGGATGGCGGCCATCTTCGCCGGGGTCCAACGCCCGCTGGCCACTCCTTCGCCCGCGAGATGGATAATGGCATCGCAACCTTCGAGGGCGGCGTCGTCGATCTGGCCGCCGCGGCTGCCCGCGCCGGGCTGCCAAAATATCTCGCCCTTGGTGGCGTCGGCTTTTCTTCTCACCAGCCTATCTACGCGGTGGCCGCCTGTTGTAAGAAAATGAAGCAACTGGCTGCCGATGGCACCCCCCGACCCCGACATGCCCACGCGCATCAGCGGCGGAAGCCCGCTCATAACGAGCGAGGTTTGGGCGAGCGCGTGGCGACGGACATCGCGGAGCGTTCGCTCGTGGCGGAAGGTAAACATACGTTCAATTACTTTGCGGACGAAAGCTCCCCCCGCTGCCCGCCCCAGCAACCCCAGGGGAAGTGAATACTCCACTTGATCATGAAGCAGCGATTGACCGCTTATGTTGTTATCGACTGGCGCCGGGCCAGCCGCCTTAACTTGGGGTGGTTCGCCCAAGGGAGCTTGGTCGCCCGGGCCCGAACCGGTGGGGCGGGGGAAGGGCCTGCACGAGTGGATGTGGGACCAGTAGGCGAAGGGGCCGCGGACTTGAACATCCTCAAACTGCCCGACGTCCGAGGGGCCGAGAACGGGAACATAATTTTTATGAGCGGCCTCCCAAGGAAGCCAGAACGGGCCTTTCCGAACCGCGAAGATAAGCCGATCGCCGTCGCGGATCGAACCCTCCTTGCGGATGATGCGCATTTGTTCCCACGGTGGCGCGAGCCGCTCGAAAGCTCCAGAGCGCTCGTGCCACGCGAAGAGAAACGCGGCGGAGACCGGCATGAGCGATTGTTTTTCGAAACAGCGATGCACTGCGGGGAGCGTAGTAGTCCGCCGGGGTAGTCGCAGGGGAACGGCCTGATTCCAAGCCGAGGCGGCGAAAGGGTCCTCTGCCCTCAATATTAACTTGTTTTCTAACGTCGCCGCGGCTTGGCGGGTTTTTCCACAGTGCAGAAGAAAGTGCTCGTGGGTGCGGAGTGGCAACCCTAGGTCATCAGAGCGGGTGATTGCAGTGGATGACTGATGATGGTGATGGCGGGGGGTGGGGGCTCATGCACCACGCGGCGGAACGGTCGCCAGGCCTACCTATCCTTGCGACGATCGGGAGATTACCTTACGTGGCGAGTGAAACCGTTGAAAACTACTTGAAGGCGTTGTACACGCTCTGCCGCGAATCGCCTACGGGTGAAGCGGGGATGAAGCGCATTGCCTCGATGGTCGGGGTTACCACGGGCACGGCCACAACGATGATCAAGCGGCTGGCCGAAGCGAAGTTGGCGAAATACGAGCGGTTCGGAGGGGTGAAACTTTCCATCAAGGGCGAGAAGGCGGCCTTGGATATCCTGCGCCGGCATCGGCTGGTAGAGACCTTTCTGGTTGAGACGCTTAAGTTAGATTGGTCGGTGGTTCACGCCGAGGCCGAGCGTCTGGAGCATGCTATCTCGCCGGTAGTGCTCGCGGCACTGGATGCCCACTTGGGGCACCCGGGAACCGATCCTCACGGAGACCCAATTCCGGATGCAGATGGGGGAGTTCGCGAGTTGCCGGGAGAGGCGTTGAGCACTTTCGCCGCGGGTGCTAAGTTTCGTGTGCTGCGGATCGCCGATCAAGATCCGGCCTTTCTTTCGTTCGTAGCCAAGCATGGCCTCAAGCCAGGGGCGCGAGCGACTGTAATTGCGGTGGATGCGGCGGCGCAGTCAATGCTGGTTCAAGCAGCGGGCGAATCTTCGATTTCGCTGGGGCTGGCTGCGGCGGGCAAGATCATCGGCGAGCGGCCGGCGAAGTAACACAGCCCCAAAAAGGCCCTTGACTATTCAAGCGAGCGTCCGCCCGCGAGCGCGCCACGAAATCTCGCCTCTAGCGCGCTGATCGGGGCCGTCGACAACTCCAGGGCGAGCGGCATAATCAGACTGAACATACTTCCCCGGTTTACGCCCGAAACAAGTTGAATCTCACAGCGGAGAATCGCGGCCAGTTCGCGCGAGATGGCCAACCCCAGGCCGGTGCCGGTGGTTTGGCGGGTGTGGCTGGCATCAACCTGATAGAACTTTTCAAAGATGCGCGCTTGCTCTTCTTCGGGGATACCCGGCCCGTTGTCAATTACACTTACACGAACCTTAATCTCCTCGTCGGGCCGGGAGGGGGAGAGCTTCTCGGCCCGTAGGATTATTTCCGGCCTGCGTCCGGCTCGGCCCTCGGGCACCGAAAACTTCACGGCGTTGCTCAAGAAGTTAAATATAATTTGTTGGAACTTTTTAACATCGGTGGTTACGGCGGGAACATCGTCCTGGACCTCGAGTTTAAGATCAATCCCGCTGCGTTCTGCGAGGGGGTGGATCAGCCCCAGCAGTCCCTCGCAGGCATCTCGCACGCTCAGACGCTCGGGCTTGAGGTCGATCTTGCCTGCTTCGAGGCGGGCCATCTCAAGAAGTGAGTTGATGTGCTCGAGAAGGTTGCGGCCCGCGGCGTCGATGTTTGTTAAGTAACGTATGCGGCGTTGAATCGGGGCGGTGTTTCCGTCCGGCCCGGCGGCCTCTAGTTTCACCTGCTCGAGCAAAAGCTCCGCGAACCCGATGATACTGTGCAAGGGCGTGCGAAGCTCATGGCTTACGTTAGCGAGAAACTCTCCTTTGAGGCGCGTGGCTTCGTGGAGCAGTGTGTTGCTCTGGGCCATCTCGTGCAACTTTACATCCATGGCTTGATTGAGGCTGCGCAGGCGGTCCTGGTTGCTCTGAAGATCGGTGAGCATCATATTAAACGTCTGGGCGAGCTCCTCAAATTCGTCACCGGTTTGGATGTCGCTGCGCACCGCGACATTCCCCTCGCGCACGCGCTCGGCGGTATCTTTCAGCGAGCGGACCGGCTGGAGAATAATCTTGTGAGTAATTAAATAAAAGACCAGCACGGCCAGCGCCAGCACCGCAGCGCCAGCAAGCAGGAAGAAGATGGCGCTGATCCAAAGGCTGCGAAAGACCAGCAGGCTTGTGCGTCGTAACACAACTATGTGGGTGGGCGCGCTGGCCTGATCGCCCGGGCTGGCCGTCGGGCGCTGCGCACGAGCGTATTCGTAAACGCGAGAAATCCCCTGCCATCGACGACGATCAAACTCCTGAAGTGTTGGGGCCGCATCGAAGGCTTCGAGTGCTTGAGGGAGGAATGAGTCGGCATCAGAGAGCCTGATGATAACAGCACGGCTGTAGCGCTGCGCGTCGATGTTGCCATGGAGGGCAATTTCGAGCGAAGGGCTGTGAAGCGATGGGAGTTCAAGCGCGGGGAATGGACCACGATCGCTCAAACCCGCCTGCGCTTCTCGTTGAAACTCGTCGTCCAATGCCAGCCAGATGTCCACCATATCGCGAGAGACTTGCACCTGCGACTCATCCACAAGCCGCCAAAGCCGCATCGCAGGAATGGAGAGCGCGGCACCGACAATTAATATGATTGCACCCCCAAAGAGCAGCAGACACTTGTTTGCGAGACTAATACCACGGAACATCGGTGCTGGAGGATAGCGGGCAAGTTGCGGGGGCCGCCGCGAGCGCTCCATCTGGTACGCGCGGACCGCCAACGACCCTCGCTGAGTGACGGTGCGGAGAGTGCATCTATACTTGTTTATGAATGTCGCGCCACTGCGCATCTTGGTTGTTGAAGATAATCCGGGTGATGCGAGGTTGATCGAGTATTTACTTTCTCAACGGCCTTCGGAGCCGGTGACGGTGGTTCGAGCTATGTCGGTTGATATTGCCGAGCGGTTGATCGCGGCGGAAGCACTGGGCCGCGCACTCGCTTCGCAGAGCCGAGTCGCTGATTTTCAAGAGTTTGATCTTGTCCTCCTGGACATGGGGTTGCCGGGTATCGAGCCCGAGCTAGTGGTGGGATGGATGCTGAAGTTGGCGCCTTGGCTGCCAATCGTGGTGCTCAGCGGCCGCACCGATGAAACGGTCGCACTGCAAGCCGTGCGAGATGGCGCACAAGACTACCTTGTCAAAGGCCGAATCGACGCCGAGGTGCTGATCCGCTCGATCCGTTACGCGCTTGAACGTAAGCGAGCCCAGGCCGCTCTGAAAGAGAGCGAGAACCGCTTCGCCAGCTTCATGAGTCACAGCCCCGCCATTGCGTTCATGAAAGACGCTTCCGGACGTTACTTGTACGCGAATCAGCTCTTTGAGCGGACATTGGGGCTTTCGGGCGGCGAGTGGCTCAACCGCACCGATGAAGAGTTACTGCCCGGCCAAGCCGCTCAGTCACTGAAGGCCAACGACGCGGCGGTGCTGGTCGGCGGGCGGTCGATCGAGACGCACGAATCTGTTCCGGGGGTAGATGGGCCGCGCGATTGGCTTACCTTTAAGTTCCCGTTTACTTCTACCTCCGGCGTGCGGCACTTGGCGGGGATGGCGCTAGACATCACGCAGAGTGTGCGGGCTGAGGAGGCGCTCCGCCAAGCCGAGGCCGCGCGGCTCGAAGCGGTGCAGTTGCAGAGCGACACACTTAATGCCTTGCCCGCACAGGTGGCACTCGTTGATGGCGACGCGGAGGTCGTCATCGCCAACGAATCTTGGCGGCGAGCGATGCCGCCCGGTGCGGTTTCTTCAGTCAATCATGCCGATCCATTAGCCGACCACTCGAATTACTTGGAGTGGGCCCAGCGGCTCTTCGCGCCGCCGGACGCAGCGAAGGTGCGCGCGGGGGTTCTGAGCGTGCTTCGGGGTGAACAGGCTCGCTATTCAAATGAGTGTCAGTTAATGCAAACGGCGGATCAATCCCCTTCGCCAACTGGACAAAATATTACGTCGCCCGATCGTGGAAGCGGGCTATTGCCGCAGCGAAGGTGGTGCAGCATTTTGGTTACCTCGCTGTCAACCCGGATGAAGCGGCACGCCGTGGTGATGCACATTGACGCGACTGATCGGCGCACAACCGAGGACTTGCTGGCGCAGAGTCAGAAGCGCTACCAGCGCGTTGTTGAGACCGCCCACGAAGCCATCTGGCTTACCAACGTCCAAGGCGTGGCCACTCTGGTCAACCGGCGCGTCGGCGAACTTCTGGGGTATCGACCGAACGACCTGCTCGGACGGCGGCTTGACGAGTTTGTGCAGGGCGAGGGAGTTAACGTTGACCGGCAGCGGCTTGACGCCGCTAAACGCGGGCGACCGTCGCGATACGAGCTGCAGTTGCGCCACCGCGATGGCTCCACTATCTGGGTCCAACTCTCAACCTCAGGCATGTTCAACGAGCGAGGTGAATACGAGGGATCGCTTAAGATGATTACCGATGTAACCGAACGCAAGCGAGCCGAGCAGGCGCTGCGTGAAGCGGAGGACCAACTGCGATTTGCCCAGAAAATGGAAGCGGTCGGACAGTTGGCGGGAGGCGTAGCTCACGACTTCAATAATCTTCTCACCGCGATTCGTGGGTTTGCTAGCTTGGCGCGCAAGAGCCTGAGCGAAAATCATCCGGCAATTGAATCCCTGAATCAAGTGGAGGAGGCATCACGGCAAGCGGCGGGCGTTGCAGGAGCGTTGCAAACCTTTGCCCGCAAGAAGAACGCCGAACGCCTTACGTTTCGCGTCGCGCCAGTGGTCGAAGAGGCTTCGCGCCTCTTCCGGCGCACGCTTGGGCCGCGGGTCCGGTTCTCTGCCGACTTTGCGGGTGCTGAGGGCCTCTGGATTTGCGGTGACGAATCGCAGTTATATCAGGTGATCGCAAACCTGGCGCTGAACGCGCGAGACGCCGTGGGCGATGAGGGTGATATTCATATTTCGTTACGTCACACGATAGATAATGTGAATGCGCAGGCCCAAACTGTTCCGCCCGCAGCTTCGGCGATGCGACCGGACGCACTTGCGACCGCTGTTTCGCCAGAGCGCGGAGCTGGCTGGGCTCAAATCTGCGTGCGCGACTCGGGCGTCGGAATGACTCCGCAAGTGCGATCCCGAATATTCGAACCTTTCTTTACGACCAAACCGCGCGGGCAGGGAACCGGCTTGGGTCTGCCTGTCATACATGGCATCGTGCTAGAGCATCACGGATTCATCGATGTTGAAACTACACCCGGACAAGGATCCACATTCTGTGTCAATCTACCGTGCGTACTCGTACCTATGCCTTTGGCGCCTCCAGCTTCTGCGGGAAGTTTGTTATTCGCGAGTCTCCCCGCTTTGATAGTGCAGATTAGCCCCATGGTCAGGGGAGTGGTGGCAAGTATGCTCGCCGCGTTGCAGTTCGAGGTGATCCACGCCTCAAGTATGAGCGAGGCCGTGACGCTCACCGGTCCCAACGGAAGGCGCATCGGTCTGCTGGTCTGTGATCAACTGTTGTCTGATGGGAATGGGCTAGCGCTCTTCGCCGCCCTTTCAACCTCCGCCCCCGCGTTGGTCTGCGTCATAATTGGCGATGCGCCCGACGCCGCAGAGGTGAACCAAGCGATATCGTACTTACGTAAACCGTTTCGGGTAGCAGACCTAGAGTTATGCTTACACCAGCTGCGGCCCCAAGCAGCCGTGGGTGCCTAGGCTCCTACGGCTCCGCTTTCGCGCAGAGCAATCGTTACCGCTCCAGCCCTCCGCGTAATTTATAGATCAGCAACCGCGCGGGCGAGGCTCACTCACCTCAAACGCCGGGCTTGTTCGCACTCCATTCGTAACACTTATGGCGTAAACCCGTGAATTTTACAACATTTATCACAAAGTTCTTGCATTGTTATTTCGGATGTGTTAATCTGGGAGAGTAAGAAAAGTTTGGGGAACTCGCTACGCGACCTTCCACAGCAGGGGAGCTGGTCAGTAGCGAATTGGGAGAGGGAGTTGAGAGGCGTAATTCCGGTCGGATTCTCTTTTCGGAGGATCGGTCATGGCAGGAAACCTAACTTCCCACGGCGTTCCAGCGCAGAGCGGTAAGTACTCCTCGGTAACCCATCCTTTATCACTGAGTGGCCACCACGACGGCGGTGCTTCCGCCGCACACTCCACGCGCACGGGTGCCGGCTTAACTCACGCGATTACACGAGATCCGCACCGTTTTGTGCGGATAGCAATCTACGCCATACTCACCATCGGCGGAGCTGCGGTTGGGTGGATGTTGCGCTGGCAGAGCGGAGCCGCGGCGGGGCTTGTGGTAGGCCTCATCGCCGCGTGGGCGGTCTCGCTGATGCTGCCCGCTTCAGCACTCGACCCATCCGCATTGGTCGAACGCCGCACCTCGCCAAGAGACAACTTGCCCATTGACGGTGCAGTTCCTAAAACCTCAACCCGGACTGACTCAAGCGCGACTAAGTCTGCAATTTTCGATGGCGGGACCAAGAGTGGCTTCTACCCCGTCACCAAGACTTCGAGGCCCACCCGCGGCGGCGATCTGTGAAGGGCGTTTCGCCGATTCTCGCATTCGTTCTCTTCCGTTTCAAGGCAAAGACTTCCTTGCCCACCCTCCCCGGTGCCCCATCCACGCTGGCCGCGCCCGTCCTGTGAGACGTCGGCTTTAGGCTCCGCTGCCAAAAGCCGTGCGGGCGAATGAGTAAACTGGGCAAATAAAGTCGTGGTTCTAAGGCCCAATGTGACGGCCGCAGCACCGATGAGCGCGCACGGCCCTCCCGACCCCACTACCCTCGCTACGCTCTGTTTGCGCATCGCACCTTTTCTGGTCTCGCGGCGTACAACAACTCTGGTTTGACACTCCGCCCGCGGGGTAGCTTTCCCTGTATCCGCCCGCTTTAGGGTAATTTTAGGTTCATTCTAGGCACGAACTTCGCGTGCTGGCCACCGCCTCTCTTAACGATACCTCCCATGGCTCACACCCAAGGTCACTCTCACACCGACTCCTCTGCTTCACACACCCACGCCGCTTCAGGCTCAGCGTCGGAGCCCGCAGTCGTCTGCTGCTCGCATCACGAGGTAGAGATCGATCGCTGGATCACTATTGCGCTGGTTGGGGGCGTGCTTGTGCTGGCCACCACCGTGTTCAATCTGCTGGGATATGGCAACGTCGGCATCGTTCAGGCTCCCGCCATTGTCGGGGCTGTCCTCCTGTCGATTCCGCTGTTTATCGCCGCGTACCGAGAGATTCAACGCGGCATGGTCTCTTCTTCATCTTTGGCGGCCCTTGCGATCATCGCGGCGATGGCCATTGAGCAGTTCGCCACTGCCGGTTGGCTGGCTTTTATTCTTGTTGTGTTCGGTCAGCTCGTCCGCCGATCGGCGAGTGGTGCACAACGAGCCATCGAGCAGCTCGTGCGCTTGACCCCGGATATCGCCCGCCGCGTGGGCGTGGAGGGCGAACACGAAGTCTCCTTGCGAGAAATTAAGTTAGACGATATCGTCCGCGTGCGAGCAGGCGAGAACTTACCAGTGGACGGCGTGGTGGTGATGGGGCGGTCGAGCGTTAATCAAGCATCGCTCACGGGCGAGTCATTGCCTGTGGAAGTCGAGCCGGGTCGCGCGGTGTACGCCGGCACGAGCAACCTCACCGGCGGCATCGATATTAAGGTGACCAAAATTGGTTCAGACACGACCATCGGTCGCGTCACGCAGTTGATCCGGCAAGCCGAGCAGAGCCGCACGCCGCGTCAAATGTTAATTGAGCAGGTCTCCCGCTTCTTCGTGCCCGTGGTGCTCTCGGCCGCGGCAATCGCCTGGTTCGTCATGAGCAAGTCGCCCGACGCACTGGTCCGCGACCGTGCGGGGCTGACGGCGGTAACGGTGCTCGTCGTGGCGTGCCCTTCGGCATTGCTCCTTGCAAGCCCAAGCGCCATGCTCGCAGCGTTCGCAGCCGCGGCGAGGCTCGGGATTCTTATCAAGCAACCCCAGTTTCTTGAAGCCTCGGCAAACATCAACGCGGTGGTGATGGACAAAACCGGCACCATTACAACGGGTAAGTTTCAAGTCACCCGTCTCGCCCCGGCAGCGGGCGTCGAAGGTGCTGATCTGCTGGTCGCCGCGGCGAACGGTGAAAAGCACAGCAATCATCCGCTCGCCCAGTCGATACTTACAACCGCCCGCGCGGCCCGTATTACGGTCGATGATTCAAATGATTACGAAGAGCTGCACGGCAAGGGAGTGCGGGCTCAAACCGCTTCGGGTGAAGTCTGCGTCGGCCGTGCATCGTGGTTGCTCGAACTCAACCCTCAGATCGCCGCTGAGGTTGAAGCCGTGGAAGCCAAGATCGAAGGAATGTCGGGCGTGCATGTGATGAAGGATGGCCGATACCTCGGCGCCGTGGGGCTTGAGGACACCATCCGCCCCAATACCAAAGTGGTGGTAGCACGCCTTCGCGAGCTTGGAGTGAAGTTCATCGCGATCTTTACCGGCGACCGTCTCACCGTCGCCAAACGCGTGGGCGTTGCGGTCGCCGTTGACGCGGTTGAAGCCGAGTGCCTTCCCGAAGAGAAGCACGCACAGATTAAGCAAATGGTCGCTCAGGGCTACCGCACGATGATGGTCGGCGACGGAATTAATGATGGACCTTCACTCGCCGCGGCGGATGTCGGTGTCGCGATGGGGCTTTCAGGGTCGGACATCGCTGCAAACTCTGCCGGCGTCGCGCTCATGAATGACGACCTCTCGAGGGTTCCATTCTTAATCGAACTCGCTCGAAAGACCCGTGCCATCACCTCGCAGAATATTATAATTAGTGTACTGATCGCCCTGATCGGGCTGGTGCTCGCCGCCACAGGCACACTGACGCGGATCGGTGACTTTGCCCTCCCGCTAGCCGCGTTCTATCACTTCGCGGGCGATATCTTCGTAATCGGTAACTCGTTCCGTCTCTTCCGGTTTGGTGAGGATTTCGCCGAGAGCGAAAAAGTCACCGACCCCACCATCACCCGCCGCGCTGCGAGCGTCCGGGGTTTGGCCGCGGCTTCGGCGTAAGTCGCGAAGCGGCTGGGTTCCGCAAATCGCAACACCATATCACCCACAATCAATAAAAAACCGGGCCGCCCGTGCGACCCGGTTTTTAAATTGAATAGAACTTACATGCACCTCGGTCCCGACTCTCGCGGTCAGGCATGTAACATCATGTAACATCATGTAACATCATGTAACATCATGTAACATCATGTCACATCATGTAACATTACGAACTGCCGCCCCGCATCCGATCGATCGCTTCGGGGAAGGGGTACGTCGGGAAGACCCCGACGTGCCCGAACTTCCACATGGAGGGAGAGGTATATACATCACCCCTGAACCCAGCATTGAACATCGTCCGCAGCGCGCTCTCAAAGCTTGGTTCAGTGCCTCCCGGTCCCTGCAGCCGGTTGGCCTTCGCATTCAAAAAGCTCACCGCCGCGGCGGGCTGGCGCTCGCGCCGGTCCCCAAGCATCTTGCTCACCGTTCTAAACCCACGGTAAAGATCGTCCAACGAGAAGTGGTCCTTATTCTTAGGACGCAAGATGGCAAGAATTAGCACCGAGTCAAGGTCGTACTTCAGAACATAAGGTTCGCGGTCCGCCGCGGCGTGTACTGCCACCGAATCCTGGAACATCTTGGCGTAACTTGTTACAGTCCGCGGCGTCCATTGGCTCGTCTGCATCATGTCAACCAGCTGCGCGATGATGCCGTGGCTGTTATCCGAATCGTTCACCCCGCAAACTACAGTGCGGTAACGCCCGTCGAGCAAGTCGCGAAGCAGGTCTTGGCCCCACATAATTCGAACGCGTTCCCCCGCTCGCTGGCCCGCCGCCCCGGGCAGCAAGGTGGCACGCTCGGCAAACCCCTCTGAGAGGAGTAGGCTGTCGGCATCTTCATCATAAAGACGGCAAGTTTGGGGAACGCTCATGGTTCCGATAGTACGAGCGTTTAACCGCCGACTCGTTGCGTTTGCTGAAACGCGAGAGGTGCCAACTTGATAGCCGCATTCCTAGTGGCCACGTACCAAACTTGCACCGACACCGCCGGTTTGTTTGTGTCTTGATAGCAATCTTGTAACCCCCACCGTGGCTCTTGGCCCAGTTTGCCCCTGCGGTGGTTGCGAGCAGAAATATTGAGGAAGCCGGTCCGACGTAACCACCAGCTTAGCAGCAAGTTACGTCACGAAGAGGGTGCTTCCAAATCCCTACCCCAAAGAATCAAACGTCTGGCAATGCTACTTCGCGGCCATCGCCAGTGGTTTTAATAAGTCGAGCAGTTCCTCCGCACTCTTAAAGCCCACCACGCGGGCGACCTCTTTCGCTACCCCCGAACGCTCAGCAAAGATCAGCACCGTAGGCAGCGCTGTCACATTTGAACCGGCGAGTTGATTACCCGAGTCATCGGAGTTGATCGCGATAGTTACCGCGTGATTCGCGGCCCAGGTCTCAAGCCGCGAATCTCGCCAAGTGCTCTCTTTCATCGAGATACACGGCGGGCACCACGGGGCCCACACATCAACAATCAGCAGTTTGTCCGTCGCTTTAATGGCCGCTAATCCTTCGTCTAGCGACATGCTGGCGAAGATTGGCGGCTCGCCCGCCCTCGCTTGCTTTCCACTGCGTGCGACAACGTAAAACACCGTCATGAGAGTTACGATGATGATCAGCCCAATACGGAATCGTGACATATTGACTTTCTTGCTCTGCTCCCACCCAAAACACCAGTGACATAGCTTTCAAGTATTCTACTCCAAGGCTTTCTCCGGGTTCGCGTATACCGACGGTCTTCCGTTAAAGTTGTCGCGACGAACATCATCGATGGAGTTTGACCCACCAAAAGCGCGAGGAAACTCCCCGCCGCCGATTGCTGAGACGTGCCCATCGGCGAACGCAGTATTTGCATTCCCCGAATTCTTTGCGCCCTTCCCCAGATGGCGATAACCGATTCGCGAGTTTGTTGTGCCCGCGCGGCTGTCGCGCTGCCGGCCCGAGTAAACCCCATCGGCCAACGCGATGAGCTGGCTTGGACGGACGAATGCCTTGAGATAAGTGGTCCGCACGAAGACCCCATTGGTCCCGGGGCCATACCCCACGCTACCAGTGTAAAATAAATTGGGAGTAATCACGGTGCCGCTCCCCAACGGATTATCTCCATTGATCCAGTACGACACCCGGATGATCTTCTCGAAGCCGCGTTCGCGAATGAGCACCGCCTGATTCGAGGTTCCTGTGCGTTCAAAGGGCCAATCAAGCCATCCCTTACTATTATTAGGATCATCCCCGGTCTGACCGGACGCTACCCCGTCGCGGTCGAAAGTTTCGGGGCAGTAAAACCCGCTCTTGCCTACCTGCGGACCCGCCACAACATAACCCTCTCGGTCGAGGATCGGCCCCCACCCGTCAAACGGCAATCC